>CALZGT010000011.1 GCA_945787235.1 uncultured Prevotellaceae bacterium | reverse complement strand
TTATTATGGAATACGCAAGTATAATATCCTAAAATATATCAAGGTAGGTTCTATACACATCTATGATGATGTCATACCATATATTATCCTAAAAAGGGAAATATTGACCTGCTTATTAACACCCGTTACACATCTTAGTACATTTTTCCAACGGAAAATACACTACTTATCTATAAGCGACTCTTTCATAGGCACAAAGGTACAAAATAAAACTGAGCCATTGCCATAAATTGCAATTTTTCCGCATCTTCATTGCCATATTTTACACTATTCCATGTTTTTCATTGCCATAATTTGCATGTTTTGCGTGATTTCGTTGCCTAGATTGATGTACCGGTCCCTTATTATCCTCCCTTTACAAAGAAAGAGGAACAATTGCCCACAAAAAAAGCGGCACCCGATGGTGCCGCTTGTGCGTGTCAGAAGTTCACCCGCAGGTCTATGCCGACCTGGAGAGGCTTGCCCCGCTGTGCAAAGCCGCGGTTCACACTCTCAAAGTAGAACGTGTCATAGTCGGTATCGGTGAGGTTCTTGCCCCAAAGGGTGACACCCACGCCTCCGGCCAACTGCATGGAGAGGCGGGCACCAAGCAGCGAATAGAAGGACTGACGGGCATCGTTGGCCTCCGTCCAGTAGATGCGTCCAGCCCCCTGGTAGGTGGCTCCCAGACTCAGGCTGCGGGCCCAGCGGCTCTGGAAGAACCAGGTGTAGGCGGCATCGGCATGTACGGTGTGCTGGGGCACGAAGGGGATGTAATTGCCTGAGTAGTCGATACCTTTGCCCCCGTCGTACTCCGTGAACTTGGCATGGGTGTAACCGTAGCTGCCAGCCAGGGTGAAGTGGCGAGAAGGCATGTAGCGGAGGGAGAGTTCGGCACCGTAGCTCTCGCTCTTGCCGGCATTGACCATCATGCGTCCCATACCCGAAGCGGCAAAGCGGGCAATCTGCTGGTCGCGCGTATGCTGGTAGAAGAGGGCGGCATCGGCCTGCAGGCGGTCGCCGAAGAGATTGAAGTGGGTACCCAGTTCGTAGGTCCAGGAGTACTCGGGCTTATAGACAACGCTCTCCTCCACCTTGGGCACCTCCACCTGGGGCATGTTTTCCTTCATGGTGTTCACCACGCTGGCAATGACAGTGGGAGGCATACCCATCTGCACGAACTGCTGGAGGTATTCCTCCACACCACCCTGTATGCCCGTCATCATGTCGGCACGGAGGGCATTCTGCAGCAGGTCGCTGAACATCTGCACGTTGTAGCCTCCGCTACGCATTCCCTTGCCGATGGAGAAATAGAGGTTGTCGGTCTTGTTGAAGTCGTACTTGAGGGAGAACTTGGGCATGACGTTGAGGTAGAGGTCATCCAGACGACCCTTAAAGAGCAACTGGGAACTGAGGTTCTGGAGATCCACCTGCATCATGGGCGCCTTGGTGTTGACCAGCGTGAAGCCGTAATCCACCTGCGAGGGAGCATTGTAGTGCATGCGCTCGTAGTCGAGGTCCAGACGCAATCCCAGGGCCGCAGAGAGCTGGGGAGTGATGTGGAAGGTAGATTGGTGGAAGAGGGCCGTGTTGAGCGAAGGAGTGTCGAAACAGCCACCCATGGTGAAGGGGGCGTTGCGGAAGTTGACCTGCATGCTGCTGAAACCCATTTTCTGGAGACTGGGGATGGTGCTGACATCGGGCATTTGGCTGTTGACCATAGAAGCCAGCCACTGGGCACCCTCATCGTAGAACTGCACGGGTCCCTGGGTATTGAGCCACTGGTACATGAAGTTGAAACCGGCCACCCAGTCGTAGAAACGTCCCGTGCGGGTGCTCTTGAAGGTCACCTCCTCGCTGAGCGTCTGGCTGTGCTGCTTCTGCTCGAGGGTGTAGATGTCGGCGGAAAGGAAATCCTGGTCCATGAACATGCGGTCGCGCAGGTGCTGATAACCGGTCACGGCATTCATCTGCCAGGTGTTGGCCTTGTACTCCAGGTTCAGTCCTCCGTTGAGGAGACTGCGGCGGTAACGTCCCTCATGGTTGGCACTGATCTGCCCCACGAGTTCGGGGTAGGCCTCCTGTCCCTTGAGTTGCCCCGTGTAGAAGTAGGGGTAGGCATGCTCGTCGCTGTAGTCATAGCTCACCGAGGCATCCAGGGTGAGACGGTCGTTGGCACGCAGGATGCCTCGCAGGCGTCCCCCACCCGACTCCATGCCGTCGGCCTTCTTGCCCGTGTGTGCGTTATCGAAATAGCCGCTGCTGCCCTCGTAGTAACCACCTGCCGAGAAGGCGAAGCGGTCGCCGAAGCGGTGATAGTGCGTGAGGGAGGCGTTGCGGTGAAGGTCGGCGGTGGCAATGCCCAGCTGGAGGTCGGTGCCTTCGTAGCGGAAGGGATTGCGCGTCTCCACCTTGACGATACCGCCCATGGCATTGCGGCCATAGAGGGTACCCTGGGGACCCCGGAGGATGTCGATGCGCTCTATGCCGTAGAGGTTGAAGTCAAAGGCTGACTTGTCGGCATAAGGCACGTTATCGACATACATGCCCACGGCGGGCGTGTTGATGCGTGAGCCGATACCTCTAATATATATGGCGCTGGTGAGGCGACTGCCATAATCGGGCATGAAGAAGTTGGGGGAGAGGGAGGAGACTCCCTTCAGAGAGGTGATGTGCAGGTCGTTCATCTGCCTGCCCGTGACGAGACTCACGGAGGAGGGCTGCTGGCGGGTGAGTCCCTTCTCCTTGATGGATGAAACAACGACGACCTCACCCATCTGGCTTTCAGTCATCAGGGTATCGGTCGTCGGATGGTCGTTTTCTGCCAAGGCTCCCGCTGCTACGAGTGCCATACTTGCTAAGATTCCTGTCATTTTTGTAGCCGTTTTGATTTTCGGCTGCAAAGGTACGGCATTTTCCCCAATGCCACAATCCTCATTTATTAGGATTTTGGCGCGTTGTGTACCGTCACCTGGGTGGCTCCGTACCCATATTCACGGAAGGAGGCATCCTGCCAGCTGCATTGCTTGTAGCGGTACTTGAGTTCCTGGAGCAGGTTGCGGCGGAGCACTCCGTCGCCCTTGCCGTGGATGAAGACGATGCGCTGACCGGGACGCCGGATGTTCTCGTCCATGACGCGACGAAACTCCTTCATCTGTACCAGGAGAATGTCGGCAGGACTCAGGCCGGCTGCCGTGTCGAGGAGGGCAGCGATGTGCAGATCGACCTCGATGACCTCACCCTGACGGGGAGCGGACTTGGGGGCTTTCGCCTCCTGGGGCCTGACCGCCTTGGCAGGAGGCACGGGCGTGGGCTGAGAGGGGGAAGAAAGAGCCTCCTGGAGCCTCTCTGCATCGACCTGGAGCGGACGCACGGGATTGTCCTCACGTATGGCGGGCACTTCCCAACAGGGACGGTCGAAATGCTCCGAGGCATGGAAGGTGTGGAGTTTGTAGAACTTCGTACAGTCCAGTTTGAGGCGTGTGCTGAGGGCAGGCTTGATTTCAAAAGGCTTATTGTCCTTCCAAGCCATAGCCTGCAGACAGAGTTCTTCCATACTGCCGAGGACGCTGTGGTCAAAATTATCCACACAGACGCGCCCCCAGGGAGCCACCACGCCCTGGTAGAGGAGGTTCCAGCGCTGTCCCTCAGCATGGAGGTAGAGGAGCTGCACGTGGTAGTTGCTGTCATTGAGGATGTAGGTGTCAAACTCAGTCGTCGAGATGCTCTTCGCATCAGCGGGCACAAAGGCCAGCGTGAGGTTCAGCACGTCTCCGCCCTTGCGCTCCACGGGGGCTGCCTTGAAGGTGACGGGACGCTCACAGGGTTCCCATCCCTCGTCCTCCTCCCTGTCGAGTGAGGCTGAGAGCTGTGCCTTGAGCGAGGTGCCGGTGATTTCCTCTCCGGCTTGCGATGTCATGCCTTGCTTGGCCGCATTCGTCTTGGCTCCGGAGGCCTTCTTCTGCTCCTTGGGCAGGTTGTATGCGTCGGTATTCACCACCACGACTTCGGTGATGGGCATGGGGATGTCAAATCCGTCCTCGTCCTGAACCAGCACGGTATGCTTGTCCTGGAATCCGCTTATCACACCGCCCCCCACTTCGTGCAGGAAGCGGACTTTATCTCCTATGTTCATTATGTGTTGCTTTTGCGGTAAGTTCTATATTATATTATTTGGTAGGTTCTATTCATTAAAAAATCTCGGTAGAATCACCTTGGGGAAATCAGTCTTCCAGGGCCCCGATGATGTCCGTTACATACTTGAAGCCATGTCGTTCGAGGTATTCATCCACACCCTGGGCCACCTTCTGTGCAATGGCAGGGTCGAGGAAGTTGGCCGTACCTATCTGTATGGCCGTGGCTCCTGCCAGCAGGAATTCTATGGCATCGGTAGCGTTGCTGATCCCCCCCAGACCGATGACGGGGATGCTGACGGCCTGAGCCACCTGATGCACCATGCGCAGGGCCACAGGCTTGACAGCAGGACCGCTGAGTCCTCCCGTACCGATGCTGAGCAACTTGCGACGCTTCTCGGCATCGATGGCCATGCCCATGAGGGTGTTGATGCAGCTCACGGCATCGGCTCCGGCATCCTGAACGGCCAGGGCAATGTCGGCAATGCTGGTCACGTTGGGCGAGAGTTTCACGATGAGCGTCTTGTGGTAGGCTTCGCGCACGGCACGAACCACGGAAGCGGCTCCCTCGGGGGTCACGCCAAAGGCCATGCCACCTTGCTTGACGTTGGGGCAGGAGATGTTCAGCTCTATGGCCGGTATATTCTCCAGCTCATTGATATAAGCAGCACATTCTGCATAGTCCTCGGGCGAAGAACCCGACACATTGACCAGCACCTGGGTAGGCAGGTCCTTGATGCTGGGGTAGATGTGCTCACAGAAGTGGGCAACGCCCTTATTCTGCAACCCCACACAGTTGAGCATGCCCTGGGCCGTTTCGGCCATGCGGGGATAGGGGTTGCCCTGGCGGGGATGCAAGGTCGTACCCTTCACAATGATGCCTCCCACCTTCGAGAGGTCAACGAAATCCTGAAACTCCACACCGTAGCCAAAAGTGCCCGATGCGGTCATCACGGGGTTCACCATGGTCAGCGAACCTATCTTGGTTGTAAGATTAGCCATATCTCAATTATCCATTATCTAATATCTATTCCCTGTTATCACTTACCTATCCCCCAGGTCTCCATCAACTCACAGATGTCAAACACGGGGCCGTCGGTACACACACACTTGTGACCCTCGCGCGTGTTCTCCACACAGCACAGGCAGGCTCCCACGCCACAGGCCATCTTGTTCTCCAGCGACACCTCGCAGGGGATGCCCTCTGCGTGGGCATAGCGTGCCACAGCCATCATCATGGGCTTGGGACCGCAGGTGGCAATGCGCTGGAACTTGCTGTCCTGCTGCAGGAGAGAATGCTGCGTAACAAAGCCTTTTTCACCGTATGAGCCATCCTCGGTGGTCACATACACATCGCCCAACTGGGCAAAGAGGTCCAATTGCAAAAGGTCGGCCTTCGTGCGCGCACCAATGAGGAAGGTGGGGCGGCAACCTTTATCCGCCATCTCCTTGCCCATAAAAAGCAGGGGGGCACAGCCTACACCTCCGCCCACCAGGAGCATACGCTCGGAGGGATGGGAAGGCATGGTGAAACTGTTGCCCAGGGGCAGTACCACATTGAGGGTGTCGCCTTCGCGGAGTGCCGCCAGGGCACGGGTGCCATCGCCCACGGTCTGTACCAGGAACCACAGTTCATTGCGTTCGGTATCTACATAATGAATGGATATGGGACGGCGGAGGAAGGTGGTCTTGCTGCCATCGACACGCAACTGCGCAAACTGCCCGGGCAGCATCTCGGGCAAGGCCTTCTCAGGGTCGGTCAACTTGATGAGCACATAGCGTGGGTGAGGTTTTGTCACCTCGGTCACCTTCAGGTCCAGAATAAACTTTTTCATCGTATCTTTGCTTGTTTTGATTGTCGTAATGAGGGGCCTCCAGACATACGGAAAGAGCCCCTGCGGAGCCCCGATGCGGAGTACAGATGCAAAGGTAGGAAAAAAGGATGAAGGGTGCAAACAATGAGGGAAGTTTTTTATTCATTTCCCTTAAAAGTCTCGAAAGTGCCATCATCGAAAAAGATGCGTATCTCGACGATGCGACGAGGTTTCTTGTCAGGATAGTTTACCAAATTCGCCAAACCGGCATACGAAGAGGGGCTGGAATTTGCCTCGCGCGCACGTACATTTGCCATAGTACATGCGCCCGGGACAGCCATCTCGGAACGTACACCACGAGCGGACTCGCCAAAGAGCTGGGAAGGGGCAGAAAATGGCTGCGAAACGCCTGAAAATGACGGAGAAGAACCGCGAATTGCGCTCAGGGCCTCGGAGCGGGAAACGTCTCCACCCGAAAGGCCATCCGGGGCCATTCCAGCCTCTGTAGAAGCCTCGGAAGAAGCCCCTTCAGGAGCCTCCGTTTCAGCCTCTGAGGGCACGAACATCTCGCCCTCTCCAAACAGGAGCCACGACATGTTGAGCTGGGGGAAATAGCGGTGCAAAGCCTCGGCATGTTTCATGGTGGGGGCAGTGCGTCCGGTGAAGATACTGGACAGGGAAGCGGGTGATATTCCGGTGGCTCGGGAGAACTCCTGCTGAGTCATTCCCTTGCTCTTCATCAGTTGCATGATTCGGGTCTTCATTCTGGGTGATATTTTTGGGGGGCACCCCTGCCTTTAGGGGAGGGAGGGCCTGTTTTTCGGCTGCAAAGGTAAGAAAAAAGAAAATACAATCCAAGATTTCGGTCTTAAAATTAAAAAGAATATTCCATTTTATTGTTTTTTATATCAAAATCCACAATCCTAAACCGACCGCTCAGGGCCGTTCTGGGGAGGACAGGAGGAGAAATGGGGCAGAAGATATAACCTTTTGTAGTACTCACTTGCACAAAATAGGCTATCAAACTGACTTTATGCGCGTTCACATTACAATATTCAGTAAACAGGCAGCAAAAAACCACTTTTTTCGCTGTTCTTGACATTTCCACCATAAACAAACCTATATTCTACCTACTATTTTACTGACTTTGAGCATACTATATAGTTTATTAACATGCAGAATACTTATTCATTTGCGTATTCAGTTTATAGATTTTGATATACATTTCCATAATATTAGAGGATAAATCCAACCCACATGACCTATCTCGCATTTACAAACATAAACCGACACTTTATATTTGTAAATTCACAAATCCAATTCCTCTATGATTTTAAATGTTAATTTATGTAATTCAAGATTTTCAGAAGTCGAAAAAATGCCTCCAAAACAATGCTTGAAACAAATCGAAGATCGGCCTGAGAAGAAAGAATCTACGCGATTCTCAGCGGGCAGGAATCCGCCCTAACTCACTTATTTTAATAGGAATAAGGGCAAAAAATCCTGTTTTTGTTTTCCGTCGAAATAGCACGAAAAACCGCCCTTTTCGTCCCCAAAAGCCCTTTTTGCAGCACCTCTCCCCCACCGTTCTGGAGGGATAAAAAACAAAAAATGGTGCCCGCAGGCACCATTCTTACGCTATTTGGATATAAACCCCGAAAGTTTCTAATGAAGGATGAAGAAAACAAGCTCGCAGAGGAGGTCTCCAGGAGCCGTCCTACAGCCCCCCACCCCCTTGCCTTTTGCGTCCGTCTGACGTATCTCAGAGAGGATCTGCATGACCTTTGTGGCCTTGTAATTGCGCATGGCCGGGATGATGGCCTGACGCACCTGCCAGGTGCTTTTTCCGAGCCAGTTGGCCACTGAGGATTCGTCCTTTGCGGGCGCGTAGTAAGCCAGCATCAAATCCGTGAAAAATGAGAAGAGAGAGGACAGTGTAAGCGGTAACGCAAAACTCTTCGGATTTGTGTTGAAATATTTCACTATCCTGTTGGCACGCAGTATGTCGCGTGCAGCCAGCGCATTCTGGAGTTCGAAGTTGTTGTACTCCTTGCTCACTCCGGTCTGTTCCTCGACGAGTGCAGGGGTGACGCGCATGGTTCCCTGGGGCATGGCCAGGAGGAGTTTATCCATCTCGGAGGAGAGGCGGTTGAGGTCGCTTCCCACATGCTCTGCCAGCATCTGTGCAGCGGCAGGTTCACAATCCAAACCCTTGCGTTTGAAATAGGAGGTGACGAAGCCTGGCAACTGGTAATCGGCCAGCCTCTTGCTCTCGAAGAGCACCCCTACCCGCTTCACTTCCTTGGCCAGCTCACGACGTGCATCCAGTTTGCCGTGCTTATGGCACATCACCAGCACCGTGGAGGGGTTGTAGTGCGCCAGATAGGGTGCCAACAGCTCACGGTCGTTCATGCCCTGTGCCTCACGTACCAGCACCACACGGTGCTCGGCCATCATGGGGAGTCCCTGGGCGTACTGTATGACCTGATTGGCCGTCACCTCGCTGCCATAGAGAACGTCAAGGTTGAAGTCACGCTCCTCCTCGCGCAGCACGTTGTCCACGATGAAGTCACTCAGACGGTCGATATAGTAGTCTTCTTCACCCATCAAGTAATAAATAGGGCTCAGATTGCCTGCCCGCACGTCCCGTATTATCTCCTCGTATGTAGTACCTGTCTTTGCTGCCATTTTTACCAGTCGTATTTAAGGTGACGGACAGTCTTGTCGCCGTCCATGATCTTCTGCATGGCCAGAATGCCCATCTCCACATGCTGATGCACGTAGTGCTGGGTCACAGCCTTGTCACTCTCACTTGTCTTCACCCCCTCGGGCGTCATGGGATTGTCCGACACCAGCAGGAGGGCTCCCGTGGGGATGTGGTTGTGGAACCCGCACACAAAGAGGGTGGCCGTCTCCATATCTACAGCCATGGCCCGCGTACTGCGCAGATACTCCTTGAAATGCTCATCGTGCTCCCAGATGCGGCGGTTGGTGGTATAGACGGTACCCGTCCAGTAGTCGCGCCCCAGGTCGCGTATGGCCGAGGAAACGGCACGCTGGAGCATGAAAGCCGGAAGAGCAGGCACTTCGGGGGGATAATAGTCATTGCTGGTACCCTCGCCACGGATGCCGGCCAGAGGCAGCACGAAGTCACCCAACTGGGTCTTGTGTGAGATACCGCCGCATTTGCCCAGGAAAAGACACGCACGGGGCTGTACGGCACCCAGCAAGTCCATGATAATGGCGGCATTGGGACTTCCCATCCCGAAATTGATGATGGTGATGTCACCTGCCGTGGCCATGCGCATGTTGGCCTGATAGTCAGGCACAGGAAGATGGAACGTCTGGCAGAAGATGTCCACGTAGTTGTTGAAATTGGTCAGCAGAACGTACTTTCCGAAGTCCTCCAACGGGTGTTGGGTATAACGTGGCAACCAATTTTCGACTATTTCTTGTTTGCTTTTCATTTTTTTGCTATATTTGCATTCTAAATTCCTTTCGTGGACGCAAAGGTACGAATAAGCGAGTGAAAATCAAAATCTATTTTGAATTTTCCGAGCGAAAGTACCTAAGACCGAAGGTCAAAGGTACGAATAAGAGAGTGAAAATCAAAATCTATTTTGAATTTTCCGAGCGAAAGTACTTTAGACCATAGGTCAGAGGTACGAATAAGCGAGTACCACACCCTATAAGACATACAGAAGAAAAGACCCGCAACACCCGAGCATGCAAGAAAAAAAACTCAATCTCCCCGAGGCACCCCTCAAGACGAAGACCGAAGGAAACCGCACCCTGGTCTTTGACCCGCTACGCCAGCGATACGTCACGCTGACCCCTGAAGAGTGGGTCAGACAGCATTTTACGCACTTTCTGATGGCCCAAAAAGGCTATCCGAAGGGGTGTTTGGGCAACGAAATATCACTCCTGGTGGCCGGGAACAAGAAAAGATGTGACACCGTGATCTATGACAGCCAGGCTCGTCCGCTGGTCATCGTGGAGTACAAAGCCCCCCACGTGGCCATCACACAGCGTGTCTTCGACCAGACGTGGCGCTACAACCTGCCCCTTCACGTACCTTATATAATAATAAGCAACGGAATGCAGCACTTCTGCTGCCGCATAGATTATACCACTGGCCATTGTGAGTTCCTCAGGGAAGTACCCGAATACGGAAAACTGTAAACCCAAGGCATAGGACAAGAAGACGAAACAAACAAATTTATTTACAGAAAATTCCACTAAAACCGATACAAAAACCCCGAAAGCCTGTTTTTCCGGCTTTCGGGGCTTATTTTTTCGTATCAACAGCCAAAAGTGTGGGGAAGGCTTGCATACGGAAACTCACGTCTCTTACTCTGCGCCCTTGCGACGTCCAGTCGTACCACGACGGCGGCGAGGCTTCTCCTCAACCACAGGCTTGTTGAGTTCCACACCGGCCAGTTCGGGGTCGATGAGGATACGGCCGCAGTACTCACACACGATGATTTTCTTGTGCATGCGCACGTCAAGCTGACGCTGAGGGGGAATCTTGTTGAAGCAACCGCCGCAGGCATCACGCTGCACATAGACGATGCCCAGGCCATTGCGTGCATTCTTGCGGATGCGCTTGAAGGCGCTGAGCAGACGTGAGTCGATGGTCAGCTCGACGTTCTTGGCCCTCTCACGCAGCTTCTCCTCCTCCGAACGGGTATCCTGGATGATTTCATCCAGTTCGCTCTTCTTCAGGTCGAGGTCGGCACGACGCTCGCTCAGTTCGGCATTGCTGCTTCGTGTCTTCTCCTGCAGACGCTCTATCTCCTCCTGAGCCTCACGGATTTTCTTCTCGTTCAACTGGTTGTCCAGCTGCAGATACTCAATCTCCTTGGTCAGGGAGTCATACTCGCGGTTGTTGCGCACATTGTTGATCTGCTCCTCGAAGCGTGCCAGGTCCAGCTTGTTCTTCTCGATGACGCTCTTGCGGTTCATCATCTCGCTGCGCAGGTGCTCCACCTGGTCGAGCATCTTGCCCACACGGGTGGTGAGACCCTCAATCTCGTCCTCCAGGTCCTGCACCTCCAGAGGAAGTTCTCCGCGGAGTGTCTTGATGGCATCAATCTCACTCAGCATGGTCTGCAACGAATAGAGGTTCTTCAGTTTCACGTCCACAGCGAGTTCTGTGGGGTCTTTTGCTTTTTCTCTTGCCATTGTTTTGAAATATTGTTTTAGTTGAATTATGTTCGGAATTGAATGTAGGAGGAAGGAAGTGGATCACTAGCCCTGCCCCACCTCTCAGTACATATAGCGGATGGGGTTCGTCACCACACGCGAGATATAGACGGGGAGTTCTGCATTTCGCTCCTCTATCACCGAACGGAAGAGTTCGGTGGTGTATTGCTCACTCTGGTAGTGCCCCAGGACAGCAATCTGCAGTTCCTGCTCGTGACCGAAGTACTGGTGGTAATGCATCTCGCCTGTGAGGAAGGCATCCGCCTCCAGCCGCAGGGCATCATCGAGGACAAAATCGCCCGCTCCCCCACACAGCGCCACACTCTCTACGGGACGGCTCAGCAGTTCGTTGTGCATCAGGCACTCTACCCCGAAGGCCGACTTCACCCGCTCCAGGAAGACGAGGGAGTCGAGGGGTGCCAGCAGGTAACCCATCACCCCCGTTCCAGCCTGCACGACACGTTCGTGTCCCCCCTGGCTGACCCTCACCTTGCGCGGATTAATCATCTGCACATCCACGAGTCCGAGCTTTTCGGCAATCTTGTAGTTCACTCCGTCCTCCACGTTGTCCAGGTTCGTGTGGGCAGCGTAGATGGCAATGTCATTCTGGATGGCCATGCGCACCACTCGCTCCACCTGGGTACGGTCGCCCACGGTCTTCAGTCCCCGGAAGAGCAGGGGGTGATGGGAGACGATGAGGTTGCAATCCATCTCAATGGCTTCACGCACCACTTCCTCGGTTACGTCAAGACACAATAAAGCCCCTGATGCTTCCACCTCTGTCAATCCCACTTGCAAGCCAGCATTGTCGTAGCTTTCCTGCAGGGGCAGAGGCGCGAATTGCTCAAGGGCGTCGATGATTTCCTTAATCTTCACGCTTCTAAGTATATGAATTCCGCCACAAAGGTACGAAAAAGAACTGAAAACAGAAACTTTCTGAAAGAAAAAATGCCATATCGGCTCTGTTTTGGGTTCTTCACGGCCGTCAGACACCTTTGCAAGCCCGTTTATGCCCTTCTTCCGCACGCATGAACCTGCCTGATGCCCCCTCCTCCAGGACCTTCAACGGTTCTTCATCTCCAGTGCCACGCTGTCCAGGAGCAACTGCAAGGGGTCCTGCGTGGGGAGCGCGTCATACTGCCACAGCACCTTCTGCACCTTCTTCCGCTTGCGGCTCTTCTTGCGTTCCTTGAAACCGAAAGGATGGAGTATCTGGTCGTGCAACGTGGGAGCAACCTTCGATAGAATGCCGTCGAGCGAATACTTGCGGGCATTCTGCATGGCCTTCACCTCTTTCTGCGTACTGTTGGACCACGGAAGGCGCGACTGCCCCGGGCGAACGGTCACGGTGCGCAAGGTGTCCTCACGCAGCGAGTCCTTGCGTTCCAGGGTATCTGCCTCCCTTTCCTGCCTCCCTGTCTGTCCGCTCTGGGCACACAGCAGGGACGTGCCTCCCCACATCAGGAGGCACGTCAGAAAAACTGTGATGGTTCGTTTGTTCATCGCTGACATGGTGCTCTTTTTCTGGCAAAATTACAAAAAATATCCTCACCAAGCCATGCCATCCCGTGTTTTGAGGCTCTTTTTAATCTTTTTTAATGTATGCACACGAGAAAAAACATTTCTCTCTCCTTTCATAGCGTTTTTTTTCGTACTTTTGCATCAAACTACAAATCAACGACAGCATTATGGGACTTACCTATCACCGAAACACCACCACCATCAGCGACCTCACCCTACAGGTCAGGTTCGGAGGCCGTCAGGATTCTGCATTGGCGGAGGTGCGTGCCAAGCACCTTCCGGCAGAATGGTTTCCGCAGAGCGGCGTACAGTTGACATGGCCCCACGCCCATACAGATTGGGCACCGATACTACGGGAATGCGAGGAGTGCTACATACGGATGGCACTGGAAATAGCCCTGAGAGAACGCCTCCTCATCATCACGCCTCATCCCGAGGAAGTAGAAGCACTGCTCAGGGAACGCCTGCCCCAGAGTGCCCTTCAGCACATCACGCTGCACAAGATGCCCACCAACGACACCTGGGCTCGTGACCATGGGTTCATCACCCTCATCGGCGACGAGCGTCCCTCGCTCCTTGACTTTTGTTTCAACGGATGGGGAGAGAAGTTTGAAGCCACGCTCGACAACGAAATCTGCCGGCACATGAACCAGCAGCACATCCTGCACGGTGACTACGAGGACCACCTTGACATGGTGCTGGAAGGAGGAAGCATAGAGAGCGACGGACAAGGCACTATCCTCACCACCTCACAATGCCTGTTGGCACCGCACCGCAACCAGCCGCTTACGCAAGCCGACATCGAGGAACGCCTCCTCAGCATCCTGCACGCACAGCGGGTGCTTTGGCTCGACCATGGCTATCTGGCCGGTGATGACACGGACTCGCACATCGACACGCTGGCACGCTTCTGCTCTCCACAGCGCATCGCATACGTGCAGTGTACCGACCCCGAAGACGAGCACTACGAGGCACTGCGCCTCATGGAGGAACAGCTACGGAGTTTCCGCACCCTGCAGGAGGAACCCTACGAACTCATCCCCCTGCCCATGGCTCCCAAGCGCTATGACGAGGAAGGGCAGAGACTTCCTTCCACCTATGCCAACTTTCTCATCCTCAACGGGGCTGTGCTGATGCCTTCGTACGGCGACAAACTGCTTGACGAGGCTGCACAGCAACAGTTGCAGAAGGCTTTCCCCCAGCATGACATCATCGCCATTGACTGTCAGGTTCTCATCCAGCAGCACGGCTCGCTCCATTGCTGCACGATGCAGTTCCCCGTAGGGGTTATCAAGTAAGGACGGAGCTTCTGTACCCACCTGACTGCTCTCATTAATAAGGTGGGTTCTATAAATTAGCTTTTTGACGGTGGGAATTAACAGAACCCACCTTATGTAAAATCATTATGAAAATAGGAATCATACAACAAAGCTGCACCTCCGATGTGCAAGCCAACAAGGAGAAACTGGCAAGGAACATTGCCGAAGTAGCCGCACAGGGTGCACAGCTCGTGGTGCTGCAAGAACTGCACAACTCACTCTATTTCTGTCAGGTGGAAGATGTAGACAACTGCAACCTGGCCGAACCCATACCAGGTCCCAGCACCACCTTCTACGGCGAACTGGCTCGCCGCCATGGCATCGTCCTCGTCACCTCCCTCTTCGAGAGGAGAGCGGCGGGACTCTACCACAACACGGCCGTGGTGTTTGAAAAGGATGGCAGCATAGCGGGTAAGTACCGCAAGATGCACATACCCGATGACCCTGCCTACTACGAGAAGTTCTATTTCACGCCGGGAGACCTCGGATTCCAGCCCATCGACACTTCCGTGGGACGGCTCGGAGTACAGGTCTGCTGGGACCAATGGTATCCGGAAGGTGCCAGGCTCATGGCATTGCGGGGGGCAGAAATGCTCATCTACCCCACAGCCATCGGTTTCGAGTCGAGTGACACGCCTGAGGAGCAGGAAAGACAAAGGGAGGCATGGACCACCGTACAACGGGGACATGCCGTAGCCAACGGACTTCCCGTCATCACCGTCAACAGGGTGGGACACGAGCCGGACCCCAGCGGCCAGACACGGGGCATCACGTTCTGGGGAAGCAGTTTTGTGGCAGGGCCACAGGGAGAATTCCTCTACCGTGCCAGTCAGGACAGGGAAGAAAACACCGTCATCGACATCGACCTCAAGCGTTCTGAAAACGTCAGGCGCTGGTGGCCTTTCCTGCGCGATCGCCGCATAGAGGAATTCGGAGGACTGACGAAAAGATTCCTGGACGATACCGCTATTTGACAAGCCTCTCCCCCCAAAGCCAAGCCACCATTCCCGGCAGCAACACCGGCCGGCCCCTCAACAAAAAGCCAAGCCACCGTTCCCGGCGGTTTTCCGCCGGGCATATCTTTCACCCTCAAAAAACAACCTTATGGACGAAACAACTCTCACTACACTCATTGCCCTGGCAGAAGCCTACGAGGGCTGCATGCCCCTGGGCATCAACGGCATCAAGCAGATACGTACCGATGAAGAACTGGAAGTCTTCCTGGACATGGAGGACGGCAGCACCCTGCGCCCGGACAACATTGACCAGCGCATCGTGGATGACGCCATCATACAATGGAGACAGACACACGCTGCCTTCTTCCAGCGCATCATCGGCGCCATGATGTAAGATAAAGGGAAGGGAAGCACGGGAAGAGAGGCTCGAACTCCCGACACCTGGTTTTGGAGACCAGTGCTCTACCAACTGAGCTATTCCCGTAAAACGACTGCAAAGGTACAACATAATCCTGAAACAAACAAATTATCTGCCGAAAAAATCAAGGCAAATGCCCCCGACACACCATTTTTCGACAAGAAAACGAAGAATGATGTTGGGCATTTGGAAAAAACTTCGTAACTTTGCAGCATCGAACATCAAAGGGTGCCCCATGACGGGGCTGAGATTATACCTTCAGACCTGATGCAGTTAGTACTGCCGTAGGGATTGATTCGTATTCTATATCGCACACGCATAAAGGAGTGACAGGCTATGATGTATCGACGGCATCACAGCCTGTCACGCTTTTATCCCCTCGCACAAGGGCCGCATCCTTTTCCTGCAAGAGAACACAGGTGGGTTCAAAACATTCCCACCTCAAATGAATGATTATTATAACCCCGCCAGAAAAGAGATGCAGATGACACATTATCACACCGTATTGACCATAGCCGGAAGCGACAGCGGAGGAGGAGCCGGCATTCAGGCAGACATCAAGACCATCTCCGCCCTTGGATGCTTTGCCACGAGTGCCATTACCGCTGTCACGGTACAGAACACCCTGGGGGTGCAGGACATTCACCCCGTACCCGTACCCATCGTGGAGGGACAGATCAGGGCGGTACTGGATGACATAGGGGCTGATGCCGTCAAGATAGGCATGCTGCAGAGCGAGGAGATTGTACTGACCATCGCCCGGACACTCCGCCATTATGCCGTCAAACACATCGTATTGGACCCCGTCATGGTGTCCACCAGCGGGCACCGCCTCATCGAGGAGAGTGCCATGCAGGCTCTCTGCCAGCAACTCATTCCCATGGCCCGCATCATCACCCCCAACATCCCCGAAGCAGAATGGCTGCTGGGGGGCAGGAAACTGGGTGGACAGGATTCGCTGCCTGAAGCTGCCAGGGAACTGAGTGAGACGTTCGGGGTATCGGTACTGCTCAAGGCGGGTCACCTGGAGGAGGACTGCCTCGTGGATTATTTCTGCGATGCCAGTCACCATGACATCATCCCCCTACCCTCTGCCCGCATCCCGACCCGCAACACGCATGGCACGGGATGCACCATGTCCTCGGCACTGGCCGCCCTGCTGGCCAAGGGGCTGACGCTGGAAGAAGCTGCACGAGGAGCCAAACGCTTCATTGAGCAGGCCATACGCTCAGGAGCGGGGTATGAGATAGGACACGGTCACGGCCCCGTGAACCATTTCTTCTCACCCCTTACACCTGAGTAATGCAAAAAAGGTAGGTTCTGTCAATTACCATCCCCGGTGAGAAATACCTTCTGACAAGACGCTATGCAGCATTACCTAAAGGTATTGAGCCCACACCTTATATATATAATATAATAGGAAACATCATAAACACTCAACGTATGCAAATCCTCATCAACAACAAACCGACCGCCACGGAAGCTACCAACCTGAGCCTGCTGGCCGACGAACTGGCTCTCCCTGCACAAGGGGTGGCCATCGCTGTGAGTAACCAGATGGTACCCCGCACCGCATGGGATGCCACGCCTCTGCACGAAGGCGACAACGTGATTATCATCAAAGCTGCCTGTGGAGGATGATACAGTTCATTTCACACTACACCGACCAATACACCTACCTGGACAGCATACGCCTGGCACTGGAAGGTGGGTGCCGATGGGTACAACTCCGCATGAAGGAGGCTACCCCGGAAGACATCATAGCCACAGGCAAGGAAGTCAGGAGGCTGTGCGACAAGTTTCAGGCTACCTTCATCCTTGATGACCATGTGGAACTGGTACACACTGTCGGAGCCGACGGGGTACATCTGGGCAAGAAGGACATGCCCGTAGCCGAGGCACGCCGTCTCCTGGGACCTGACTGCATCATCGGCGGTACGGCCAATACCTTCGAGGATGTCAGGATGCACTATGAGGGAGGAGCCAGTTACATCGGATGCGGCCCTTTCCGCTTCACCACCACAAAGAAGGGACTCTCACCCATCCTGGGGCTGGAAGGCTACCGACGCATCGTGGAGCAGATGAAGGCCGAAGGCATCCACCTGCCCATCGTGGCCATCGGCGGCATCACGGCAGAGGATATCCCCGAACTTATGCTGACCGGCGTAACTGGGATTGCGCTCTCAGGCACCATTCTACGGGCAGAAGACCCCGTCAAGGAGATGGAGAAGGTCTGCCGAGAGTGCTTAGGGGCTAGTAAAACTAGTAAGACTAGTTAATCTAGAATGACTAGAGAATGACTAGATTAACTAGAATGACTAGAATGACTAGAATAACTAGAATAACTAGAATAACTAGATTAACTAGAATAACTAGATTAACTAGAATAACTAGAATGACTAGAACAACTAGAATAACTAGAATGTCTAGTCAATCTAGCCAACAGCCCCTCATCAATCATCAACAAAAAACATTTTTCCTATATGAAACCACTTATCATTGCAGGCCGTGAGTTCCATTCACGCCTTTTCCTGGGAACAGGTAAATTCAACGACAACCGTCTGATGGCACAGGCCATCGAGGCATCGGGCACCGAGATGGTGACGGTGGCCATGAAGCGCATCGAACTGGAGGACAGGCACGATGACCTGCTCACCCACATCACCCAGCACCAGGGCATCCAACTGCTTCCCAACACCAGCGGTGTACGCACAGCCGAAGAGGCTGTCTTTGCTGCCCAGATGGCACGCGAGGCTTTCGGCACCAACTGGCTCAAACTGGAGATTCACCCCGACCCACGCTACCTCCTCCCCGACTCTGTCGAGACCCTCAAGGCCACGGAGCAGTTGGTCAAACTGGGCTTTGTCGTACTGCCTTATTGTCAGGCCGACCCCACACTCTGCAAGCATCTGGAAGAGGCCGGAGCCGCTACCGTGATGCCGCTGGCAGCTCCCATCGGCACCAACAAGGGACTGAGGATGAAGGACTTCCTGCAGATCATCATCGAACAGGCCACCGTGCCCGTCGTGGTGGATGCCGGCATTGGAGCCCCCAGTCATGCCGCAGAGGCCATGGAGATGGGAGCCGACTGCTGCCTGGTGAATACCGCCATCGCCGTGGCTGGCAATCCCGTGGAGATGGCCATTGCCTTCAAGGAGGCTGTCGTGGCCGGACGCCGTGCCTACGAGGCAGGCCTGGGAGCCATCAGCGACTGTGCTGAGGCCAGCAGCCCGCTTACCGCCTTCCTGAATTGAGACGCATTTCCATCAACCCCATAATATCAAAAGACATACTATGCCAAACGACAACAAAGCATACGCCAAACGCGAGAAATACTACCTGCAGGGCAAACTCTTCCCGCAAATCAAGGTGGGCATGACACGGGTGAACCTCACCCCTACCGTCACCAAGGACGAAAACGGCATTCCTCACCGTGAGGAGAATGCCCCTGTACTCATCTACGACACCAGCGGCCCCTTCAGCGACCCTGCCATTGAGGTAGATCTCAAGAAGGGTCTTCCACGCCTGCGCGAGCCCTGGATTCTGGAGCGCAACGACACCGAACAACTTCCCGAGGTGAGCAGCGAATACGGCCGTCAGCGTCTGGCCGACAAGTCGCTGGACAGCCTGCGCTTCGAGCACATCCAATTGCCCCGCCGCGCCAAGGCCGGGAAACACATCACCCAGATGGCCTACGCCAAGGCGGGCATCATCACGCCCGAAATGGAGTACGTAGCCATCCGTGAGAACATGAACTGCCAGGAACTGGGCATCGAGACACACATCACGCCGGAGTTCGTGCGCAGCGAGATAGCACGCGGACGTGCCGTGCTTCCTGCCAACATCAACCACCCTGAGGCCGAACCCATGATTATCGGGCGCAACTTCCTGGTGAAAATCAACACCAACATCGGCAATTCCGCAACCACCTCAAGCATCGAGGAGGAGGTGGACAAGGCCGTGTGGAGCTGCAAGTGGGGAGGCGACACGCTGATGGACCTCTCCACGGGCGCCAACATCCATGAGACGCGCGAGTGGATAGTGCGCAACTGTCCCGTACCCGTCGGCACGGTGCCCATCTACCAGGCACTGGAGAAGGTAAACGGCCGCGTCGAGGACCTCAGCTGGGAAATCTTCAAGGACACGCTCATCGAGCAGTGTGAGCAGGGTGTCGATTACTTCACCATCCACGCGGGCATACGCCGCCACAACGTACACCTGGCCGACACGCGCCTCTGCGGCATTGTGAGCCGTGGCGGCAGCATCATGAGCAAGTGGTGCCTGCTGCACGACAGGGAGTCGTTCCTCTACGAGCATTTCGATGACATCTGCGACATCGTGGCACGCTATGACGTGGCCCTGTCACTGGGCGACGGACTTCGTCCCGGGTGTACGGCCGATGCCAACGATGCGGCTCAGTTTGCCGAACTGGACACTATGGGCGAACTCGTCACCCGTGCCTGGGAGAAGAACGTACAGGCCTTCATCGAGGGACCCGGCCACGTTCCCATGCACCGCATCCGCGAGAACATGGAGCGGCAGCTGGACCATTGCCATGAGGCACCCTTCTACACCCTCGGCCCCATCGTCACCGACATTGCCCCCGGCTATGACCACATCACCTCGGCCATCGGAGGCGCGCAGATAGCCTGGCTGGGTACCGCCATGCTGTGCTACGTGACCCCCAAGGAACATCTGGCCCTGCCCAACAAGGAAGACGTACGCGTGGGCGTGGTGACCTTCAAGATAGCGGCCCATGCCGCCGACCTGGCCAAGGGACACCCCGGAGCCCAGATTCGCGACAACGCCCTCTCCAAGGCACGTTTCGACTTCCGCTGGCGCGACCAGTTCCACCTCTCCCTCGACCCTGAACGTGCCTTGCAGTACTTCGAGGAAGCAGGACATACGGACGGAGAATACTGTACGATGTGCGGTCCCAATTTCTGTGCCGCCAAGCTGACGCACGACCTTAGGAAAATCAAGAAATGACCCCCGCACAACAGAGAAGATACAGCCGCCACCTCATCCTTGACGGCATAGGAAGGGAGGGACAGGAACGGCTGCTGGAGAGCAGGGTGCTCATCGTGGGAGCCGGAGGCCTGGGGTCGCCCGTGGCCCTCTACCTCGCAGCCGCCGGCGTAGGGACACTGGGCCTGGCCGATGGTGACATGGTCTCCCTCTCCAACCTACAGCGGCAGGTCATCCACCGCACGGCAGACACCTCCACCCCCAAGGTCGATTCGGCCGAGAGGGCCATCCATGACCTGAATCCCGACGTGAAGGTGGAGAAGTACCCCTTCTACCTGGACGAGGACTCCATCCTGGACGTGGTGCGCCACTATGATTTCGTGATAGACGGTACGGACAACTTTGCCATCAAGTACCTCATTAACGATGCCTGTCTCATGGCCGGGAAAGCCTTCTGCATGGGCGGCATAAGCCGTTTCACGGGACAACTCATGACACATGTCCCGGGGACAGCCTGCTACCGGTGCCTCTTCCCCGAACCCGTAGCCCCCGGAGAGGCCGAAACCTGTGCCGTGACGGGCGTACTGGGCAGCATAGCCGGTATCTGCGGCACGCTGCAGGCCACCGAAGCCATCAAGTACCTCACCGGGGCAGGCCAGCTCCTCACGGACAGCCTGCTCACCTTCGATGCCCTCACAATGCAGTTCTCGCGCCTGTCCTTCCAGCGCCACCCGGCCTGTCCGCTCTGTGGCGACCATCCAACCATCACAGTGCTGAAGGAGTATGCCTTCCAGCCCTGTCCGAAAAAGAACACGGTGGGTGCTGCCAATCCCCACCCATAAAACAAAGAAATAAAGATGTTTTCTGACGAACTGAAACAATACGATTGGGACGAGACCACCCGCCAGATAGCCTCCAAGACCGATACGGACGTACGCCGTGCCCTCTCCAAGAGCCATTGCGACGTAGAGGATTTCATGGCACTGCTCTCTCCCGCTGCCGAGCCCTACCTGGAACAAATGGCCCGGCTCTCACGACACTACACGGAGGAACGCTTCGGCCGCACGATGTCGATGTTCATTCCCCTCTACATCACCAACTCATGCAGCAATTCCTGCGTCTATTGCGGTTTCCACCGCGAGAATCCCATGGCACGCATCATCCTCACCCCGGAACAGATAGAGGACGAATACAAGGCCATCAAGCAGCTGGCTCCCTTCGAGAACATCCTCCTCGTCACGGGTGAAAACCCGGCCAAGGCGGGCGTGCCCTACCTGGCCCAGGCCATCGACATTGCCAAGCGTTACTTCTCCAACATCAAGATAGAGGTCATGCCCCTCAAGGCTGAGGAGTACAAGGAACTGTGCCGGCATGGTCTCAATGGTGTCATCTGCTTTCAGGAGACCTATCACCGCGAGCACTACACCCAGTATCATCCCCGGGGCATGAAGTCACGCTTCGAATGGCGATGCGATGCCTTCGACCGCATGGGACAGGCCGGCGTACACTCCATCGGTATGGGCGTGCTCATAGGGCTGGAGAAGGAGTGGCGCACCGACGTGGTCATGATGGCCCGTCACCTGCGCTACCTCCAGAAGCACTACTGGCGCACGAAGTACTCCGTGAACTTTCCCCGCATGCGTCCGGCCCAGAACGAGGGTTTCCAACCCAACTGCATCATGACTGACCGCGAACTGGCCCAGGCCACCTTTGCCATGCGCATCTTTGACCATGACGTAGATATCTCCTACTCCACCCGCGAACCGGCCTTCATCCGCGACAACATGTGTACGCTGGGCGTTACCACCATGTCGGCCGAAAGCCATGTCAACCCCGGGGGATACCACACCTACCCACAGGCCCTGGAGCAGTTTTCCGTGAGCGACGAACGCACAGCCCGTGACATCAACGCCCGTCTGCTTCAGCTGGGCCGACAGCCGGTGTGGAAAGACTGGGATGCCACCTTCGACCTCTTCGGCAGATGAAGACGATCATCCTCACCCTGCCCGGTTTCTTCGAGCACGAGACAACCTGCGTCAACGCACTCTTCGAACACGGCATGACGCGGCTGCACCTGAGGAAACCCGGAGCCACGGAGCGCGAACTGGCAGAATGGATTGGGCAGATAGCCCCTCCATTCCGCCCGCGCATCGTGCTGCACGACCACTATGCCTTGGCACGCACCTTCCTCCTGGGAGGCATCCACCTGAACGGACGTCATCCCGAGGCTCCGGCCTGGTACGACGAGGTGCGCTCTGCCTGTCTGACCCAGCGTCCCGAACCCTTCACCCTCTCGCGCTCGTGCCATTCCATAGCCGAACTGGAGCAGCATCTCCCCCTCTGCCACTACCTCTTCCTCAGCCCCATCTTCGACAGCATCTCCAAGGAAGGTTACGGAGCCGCCTTCTCCCGTCAGGAACTGGAGGAAGCCCGTGTACGCGGCCTCCTCTCGGACAAAGTCTATGCCCTGGGGGGCGTGTCCGGGGAACGGCTGGATGAGGTCAGCCGTCTGGGCTTCCACGGAGCCGCCATTCTGGGCGACCTCTGGCAGGGCCTTCCGCTCCCGCTCCCTGTCCTCCTCTCCCGCCTTGACAGTTACCTTCCCACGCACTGACAGGCACCGACAAGTACAGAAAACGGGCTCAGCCACTCATTTTTCCGTACTTACCTTCCGTATCTCGGATTTTATGCTTACCTTTGCCCGATGAATAAAGTCAAAAAGATGACTCACAAGTGACAAAGAAAGATTTACATTGTAAATGGAAGAATAGTAATCAAATAACACTGTTAAAAAAGAAAAGTATGAAGAAGTTTTTCAAGCGAATCTCGCTGGTACTCCTCATGGGTACCCTCGGCATGTCTGTCACCAGTTGTGACAGCGATGTGGTAACACTCATTTCCCAGCTCATTGGGGGCATCTTCAACCAGGGTGAAACGTACACCTACCAGGGCAGTTCCAAGGCAACGGCCATGATTTACGTGGGCGATCAGGAGAAGCAGAACAGTACCAAAGAGACAGATTTCTCCAACCAGACCGTGCAGATTGTGGCACGCCAGGGGCAGAACGGCAATGTGGCCGACCTTACCCTCCCCGACTTCACATGGGAGCAGATTAAGGTCAGCGGTTTGAAACTCTACAACCTGGACCTGACCACTGCCAACAACATTTCCACACTGGCCATCAACACGGAGAACTCCTCCATCGACGGCACCTTCTCCTACGGAGGCAAGACCTACACGGCCTGCTATGCCGAGATAGCCAAGGTTCAGGTGACGCAGACGGCCATCTACATCGAGATGAAGGCACAGTTCGTTGACGAGAACGAAAACTACATGCAGATTGAATTTAAGTTTCAGGGCAGCGCAAACACCCAGAACAAGCAGTAAGGCTACAGGTAGGTTCTATAAATTAGCTTTGATGGGATTTTGCTCTATCTTCGAGCAGATTTCCTTGTAAGTGCCGGGGAGAGAGTGAAAGACCACTAAGGTAATTCCTCAGAGAATTGTAGTTAATAGAACCTACCTTAACATTTTGGACAGGTACATCGCCCCGAAAGAGTGAACCAATGTACCTGTCTCTATGACCTTTTGTACTGGCTTCCAGCCAGAATCTTAGCTCACATCTCATCGCTCCCAGCTCGCATCATTCGTTCGATTCGTT
>CALZGT010000010.1 GCA_945787235.1 uncultured Prevotellaceae bacterium | reverse complement strand
AATCCCCACTGCTTGCGGAGGACATCGGTCATCAGCCAGCGGTTGGCCGAAGCGGGCACATAATCTACCACGTTGAAGGAAGTCATCACCGTGGCAGCCCCTGCTTCCACAGCAGCCTTGTAGGGAGGGAAGTAATAGTTGTACATACGCAGACGGCTCATATCCACCGTATTATAGTCGCGGCCACTCTCCGCAGCCCCGTAGAGGGCGAAGTGCTTCACGCAGGACAGGATGTGGTCCTTCCCGCTCAGGTCGCCCTGATAACCGCGTACCATGGCCTCGGCAATACGGCTGCCCAGGAAGGGGTCTTCACCGCTGCCTTCAGCCTGGCGACCCCAACGAGGGTCGTTGCATATATCGACCATGGGACTGAACGTCCAGGCAATGCCATTGGCACCCGCCTCTGTTGCGGCGATGTGCGCACTCCGTTCCACGGCCTCCATGTCCCAGGTACACGAGAGTCCCAGAGGAATGGGGAAGAGCGTCTCGTAACCATGGATGACATCCAGTCCCACGAGGAGGGGAATGCCCAGACGGCTCTCCTCCACAGCCACCTGCTGCAAGGCACGTATCTTATCAACTCCCTGCACGTTGAGTACCGAACCTACCCTGCCTGCGGTCACTTCCTTGCCGATGCGGGTAGCAGAGGGAGTTCCCGTATTGATATCATCTCCGGGAAGTTGGTTCAACTGTCCCAGTTTCTCCTCCAGCGTCATCCGGGACATGAGTTCATCTACAAACCTGGTCATCTCCGACTGTGCAGACACTGTGCCTGCGTGGGTCAGTCCACACAGCAGACAGAGTCCGCAAAACCATTTATGCTTCATCATCTGGATTGTTTTTTATGTGTTTCACCGACAAAGGTACAAAAAACAAATGAACTTTCGTCAATTAGCCACGAACAATGAACGAATCTCGATTTTTATTTGTACCTTTGCACGCAAAATTAATAAAATAGGTATGAAAGAATACAATTTCAGAGAGATTGAGAAGAAATGGCACCAGAACTGGGTGGCTAACCAGACGTATAAAGTGACCGAGGACGAGAACAGGAAGAAGTTCTACGTGCTGAACATGTTCCCCTACCCCAGCGGGGCAGGTCTGCATGTGGGACACCCCCTGGGCTACATCGCCAGCGACATCTACGCCCGCTACAAGCGTCTGCAGGGCTACAACGTACTGAACCCCATGGGCTACGATGCCTATGGCCTGCCTGCTGAGCAGCACGCCATCAAGACGGGTCAGCACCCTGAGATAAGCACGTTTGCCAACATCGACCACTACAGGGAGCAGCTGGACAAGATCGGCTTCTCCTTCGACTGGAACCGCGAGGTGCGTACCTGCACCCCGGACTACTACCACTGGACGCAGTGGGCCTTCCAGAAGATGTTCGGCAGTTTCTTCTGCAACAAGCACCAGAAGGCCATGCCCATCGAAGTGCTGAAGGAGCATTTTGAGAAGGAAGGGACGGGTGACTGGGACGTGGCATGTACCGAGGAAATGTCCTTCACGGCTGAGGAGTGGAACAGCTGGGATGCCAGGAAGCAAAGCGACGTGCTGATGAACTACCGTCTGGCCTTCCTGGGCGAGACCATGGTGAACTGGTGCCCGCAACTGGGAACCGTACTGGCCAACGATGAGGTGGTAAACGGTGTTTCGGAACGAGGCGGATACCCCGTGGAACAGAAGAAGATGCGGCAGTGGTGTCTCCGCGTCAGCGCCTACAGCCAGCGACTGCTGGACGGGCTGGACACCATCGACTGGAGTGATTCCATCAAGGAGACACAGAAGAACTGGATAGGACGCAGCGAGGGTACGGAGGTGCTCATCCACGTGGCTGAGAGCGACGTGAACTTCACCATCTTCACCACCCGTGCCGACACCATGTTCGGCGTTACCTTCTTCGTGCTGGCTCCCGAAAGCGAACTGGTGAACCAAGTCACTACGCCCGAGCAGCGTGCCGAGGTGGACGAATACGTCAAGTACGTGAAGAGCCGCACGGAACGTGAACGCATGATTGACCACACGGTGACGGGTGTGTTCTCGGGTGCATACGGTATCAACCCCATCACAGGCGACAAGTGCCCCATCTACATCTCTGAATACGTACTGGCCGGCTACGGCACGGGGGCCATCATGGCCGTGCCTGCCCATGACAGCCGCGACTATGCCTTCGCCAAGCATTTCAACCTGCCCATCATTCCCCTGGTGGAGGGAGCCGATGTCAGTGAAGAGAGTTACGATGCCAAGGAGGGTATCGTGACCAACTCGCCCGTGAGCGAGGAGAAGAGCATGAAGTATGACGGAGAGGCCCTCTGCCTGAACGGACTTACCATCAAGGAGGCCATCCAGGAGACCAAGCGCTTCGTGAGCGAGCATCACCTGGGTCGCGTCAAGGTGAACTACCGCCTGCGTGACGCCATCTTCAGCCGCCAGAGATACTGGGGCGAACCGTTCCCCGTATATTACAAGAACGGCATCCCCACGATGATTCCCGAAGAGTGCCTGCCCGTGGAACTTCCCGAGGTGGAGAAGTTCCTGCCCACGGAAACAGGCGAACCTCCCCTGGGCAACGCACAGATATGGGCGTGGGACGAGGCTGCCAGAAAGATTGTGGATAAGAGCCTCATCGACGAGAAGAACGTCTTCCCCATTGAGCTCTACACCATGCCGGGCTTCGCAGGCTCAAGTGCCTACTACCTGCGCTACATGGACCCCAGGAACACGGAAGCCCTGCTCAGCGAGAAGGCTGCGGCCTACTGGCAGAATGTAGATCTTTATGTGGGAGGCAGCGAGCACGCCACGGGACACCTCATCTATTCACGCTTCTGGAACAAGTTCCTCTTCGACCTTGGCGTGAGCAAGAAGGAAGAACCCTTCCAGAAACTCATCAACCAGGGTATGATTCAGGGATGGTCAAGTTTCGTCTATCGCATCAAGGGCACGCAGCAGTATGTCAGCTTCGACCTGCTGGAAACCCGCTACGACGATGCAGCCAAGAAGAACCGCTACTTCTACCAAGGCATGGAGGCTGACCCCATCTATACGGACATCAGCACGGTGAGAAACGGCAACCAGCTGGATGTGGAGAAGTTCCGCGCCTGGATGCCTGAATTCCAGGAGGCCGAAGTGGTGCTGAACCCTGAGGGCCACTACATCGTCAGCCAGGCCATCGAGAAGATGTCGAAATCAAAATACAATGTTGTGAACCCCGATGACATCTGCGAACGCTATGGAGCCGACACGCTCCGCCTCTACGAGATGTTCCTCGGACCCATCGAGCAGAGCAAGCCCTGGGACGTAGCCGGCATCGACGGTTGCTTCCGCTTCCTCAAGAAGTTCTGGGGACTGTACTGGGGCAAGGATGACCAGTTGCAGGTGAGCGACACGGAGGCCACGGCCGACAACCTGAAGAGCCTGCACAAACTCATCAAGAAGGTCAGTGCCGACATAGAGGATTTCTCCTACAACACCTCCATACCGGCCTTCATGGTAGCCACCAGCGAACTGGCCCAGCAGAAATGCACCAGCCGGCAGATACTCGAACCACTGGCCGTGCTGATTGCTCCCTTCTGCCCGCACATCGCAGAAGAACTGTGGGAGGCCATGGGACATACCACCAGTGTATGCGATGCACAATGGCCCGTATTCAACGAGAAATACCTGGTGGAGAGCACAGTGAAAGTGGGCGTGCAGTTCAGCGGAAAAGTACGCTTCACCATGGAGTTCGCCGCCGATGCCACGCCCCAGCAGATGATTGACCAGGTCATGGCTGCAGCGGAGAGTCAGCGCTACCTCGAAGGCAAGAACGTAGTGAAGACGATAGCCGTCCCCGGACGTATCGTGAACATTGTAGTCAAGTAACGGACAGGAGTCTATGCACAGCAAATTAAAGATTTCCCTCAACCAGGTCTTTGACTTCATCAAGGACATGGTGTTCATCAACCTGGGTATGGCGGTGTACAGCTTGGGATGGGCCGTCTTCATGCTGCCCAACCACATCACCACGGGTGGTGGAGCCGGTGTATCGGCCATCATCCAGTATGCCACGGGATTTCCCATGCAATATACCCTGCTCATGGTCAACGCCGTCCTGCTCCTGCTGGCATGGTGGCAGTTAGGCGGCAAGTTTACGCTCAAGACGCTCTATGCCGTCCTGTCCCTGTCCTTCTACCTGGGCCTGGGACAGAGAATCGTGGCCATGGACCCCACCCTCACGGCGGGTGTCCTGGGCCCGGGCAATGACGTGGGAATATCCTGCATCCTGGGTGCCGTGCTGAACGGAATCGGTATCGGCATGGTGTTCCTGAGCGGTGGATGCACAGGCGGATGGGACATCATTGCTGCCGTCATCAACAAGCACAAGAACATCAGCATCGGACGTGTGTTGCTCTACCTGGACCTCGTGGTCATCGGCAGTTGCTACTTCATCTTCCACAACTGGCAGATGGTGGTCTATGGCTACGTGACGCTGGTAGTCTATACGTTTGCCGTCGATGTGATGATTAACTCCAGCAAGCAGGACATCCAGTTCACCATCTACACCAAGGAGAGCGAGAAACTGGTCAAGTTCATCCGCAGCAAGACGGGACACACTTGCACGCTGCTCTACGGTGAAGGTGGATACACCCACGACCAGATGAAGGTGGTGGTAACCATCGTACACAAGAGTGAACAGGTGGAACTGCTGCGTCTCATACGTGACACCGACCCGGCATCATTCGTCACGTTCCACCGCGTGGAGGGTGCATTCGGATTGGGATTCAACACCATAAAAGCATGACAATGAAACTTAGAAAGGAAGAAATAGCAAACATGGTGAGGGACTATGCCATCATGCTCATCGGCATCATCATCTTTGCCATAGGGTATGCGTGCTTCATGCTGCCCTACGAGATTACCAGTGGAGGCATGGGGGGTGTGGCCGCCGTTATCTTCTATGCCACGGGCTTTCCCGCACAATATGCCTACCTGCTCATTAACCTGGTCCTGCTCTCGGTGGCCCTCTGGATTATGGGGTGGCGCTATACTATCAAGACGCTGATAGCCAACGTGCTCATCTCGTTCTTCATCGGGTTCTTCCAGGAACTCATCATGGATGCCGACGGCAAACTGATGAAACTGGTGGGCGAGGAGATGTTCATGGGATGCGTGCTGGCGGGATGCATTGAGGGACTGGGACTGGCACTGGTATTCCAGTCCGGCGGCAGTACGGGAGGCACGGACATCATTGCCTCGTGCGTGAACAAGTACAGGGACCTGCAGCTGGGACGCATCATGCTGTTCCTCGACCTTTTCATCGTGGGATGCAGTTACCTGGTCTTCCACAACGTGGAGAAGATGCTGGTGGGCTACGTGGTGATGTTCATCTCCATGACGGTACTCGACTACGTGCTCAACATGGCCAATCAGAGTGTGCAGCTCACCATCATAAGTGAACACTATGAGGAAATTGCGGATGCCGTGAACAAGCACATGAACCGCGGAGTGACCGTACTGCAAGGTTCCGGATGGTACAGCAAGGAGGAGCGGCACGTACTGCTCATCCTGGCCAAGAAGAGAGAGAAACAGGGCATCATGCAGTTGATACGGCACAAAGACCCCAATGCCTTCCTCTCGGTAAGCAACGTGGAGGGTGTCTTCGGAGAGGGTTTTGACAAGATAAAAAAATAGCACAAGAAGTATGGAAACACTTATCATGGCCACCAACAACGAGCACAAACTTCGTGAGATACGCCAGATACTGGGCGACAAGTACGAGGTTAAGGGTCTGAAGGAAATAGGATGTCTGGAGGACATTCCGGAAACGAGCGATACGCTGGAGGGAAATGCCTTGCAGAAAGCACGCTACGTATATGAACACTATGGACTGAACTGCTTCGCCGATGACACGGGACTGGAGGTGGAAGCCCTGGGGGGCGCACCCGGTATCTATACGGCGCGTTATGGTTCCATGAACGGCTATGGCGACAGTCATGACTCGGATGCCAACATAGCCTGTCTGCTGGACAGACTGCAGGGGGCTACCACACGCAAAGCACGATTCCGCACGGTCATCGCCCTACTGCAGGGAGGCAAGGAACACCTGTTCGAAGGCATCGTGGAGGGAGAAATCCTCACCGAACGGAGAGGGCAGGACGGATTCGGCTATGACCCCATCTTTGCCCCCGTGGAAACGGGGATTACCTTTGCCGAGATGGGACCTACAGAAAAGAACCGCATCAGTCACCGTGGACGGGCCACGCAGAAACTGGTGGCTTTCCTGGGACAATAACCTGTCATGTGTCCATCCATATCATTCACTTACTTTCTAAATAATTTGTGCCCCATGACCAAGCGCCTATACCTTATTATATATTGGCTCTGCCTGATTGGCTCCTCTGCACTGTCCCTCCACGCCCAGGAACTGGGTGAGTGGAACGTGTACCCCTCTTACCAGACTGCCACGAAGAACGTCTGCGTGGGCAGCATGGTGTATTCGCTGATGAACGGCAACCTGCTGCGCTACGACACAGAGGACCAAAGCGTCAAGACATACGATTATCTGCACGACCTCAGCGATGTCAGCATCAGCCACATCGCCTACAGCAGCGAGGCAAAGCGTTTCATCCTGGTGTATGACAACCAGAACATCGACCTGATGGACCTGGAAGACAACATTGTGAACATCGCAAGCCTCAAAGACAAAGCCATTGCGGGAAAGGAGGTGAACAACATCTGTATTGACGGCAAACTGGCCTATCTGGCCACCCAATTCGGATATGTGGTCGTCGATATGGCCGAAGGAGTCATTCTGGATTCCTACGTCTTCAACATCAACGTACAGGACGTGGCCATCTGCAACGGGAACATCTGGATGTGCGGCATGAGCGGTGTTCACACCACCTCGCTCGACAATAAGGAGATGCACAATCTCTCCTCATGGAAGGTACGCCATACGGCTACGAACTGGATGGAAGCTGACGTTCTGGGCAATGAGGTCTTCATGCGCCACACGACGGCTATTTACTATTTCAACGAGACAACTTCCAAAAATGTCAAGTCGGGCAAATTCACGTACCTCAAGACGCTCGCTGACGGAAAGGTGTATTTCGGCAATGCCACAGAATGCAACATTTGTACTGCCCCCAGCACCATAGAGACCATACAGCAGGCCAATACGTGGAACGACATCACGCTTGGACAGGGAGGCATCTACTGGATAAGCGACGACATAGCAGGTCTGCGCCCCTACCAGATGAAGGAGGGGGCGTTCGTGGCAGGCACACAACAGATACAGCCAAACAGTCCCCGGCGTGACCTGTTCTACCGCATGCACTATGAGAGCAACGGAAAGGATGACTACCGGCTGCTTGTGGCAGGCGGCATCAACACATACCTCTCCATACACAATCCGACTACAGCCATGATGTATGAAGATGGCAACTGGTCGCACTTCGATGAGGATACGCAGACAGAGCAATATGCCTACCTGCGCCACTGGAACACCACGGACATCGTACAAGACCCCAAAGACCCCTCGCACCACTATGCCAGTCCCTACCGTACCGGCATCTATGAATACCAAGACATGAAGCTGGTCAACATATACAACTGTGACAACTGTCCGCTGCGCTCCATCCTGCCCAGCAGTTCCAACTACAGAAGTTACGTGAGTGCCACCTGCCTCAAATATGACCCTGAGGGCAACCTGTGGATGTGCAACCAGGAAACGGACACCATCATCCGTGTCCTAACGCCAGAGGGAAAATGGCACGCACTCTATTACGAGGAGATTGCCTGGACACCGCAATGTGACGGGTATCTGTTCTCTACAAGCGGCATCCATTTCCTAGTGAACCGACGCTTAGATACCAGGGGAATCTTTGCCTTCGACACCAATGGCACCCTCGGCACCACCAAGGATGACCGACACATCCTGCGTGCCAGGATTACCAACCAGGATGGAACTCCCTACGCTCCAGAGAACTTCTACTGCATAGAGGAAGACCTGGACGGACGGCTGTGGTGTGGTACGGAGTTGGGACTCTTCGTCATCGATGATCCCACGACGTTCTTCGACAACGATTTCCGTTTCACCCAGGTGAAGATTCCACGCAACGATGGTTCCGGGCTGGCTGACTACCTGCTGAACGGGGTCAACATCAGTTGCATTGCCGTCGATGGCGGCAACCGCAAGTGGATTGGCACCACGGGCAACGGCATCTACCTGGTAAGCGCAGACGGCACAGAGATGCTGCAACATTTCCTGGCAGACGAGACACCGCTGCTCTCGGACAACATTCAGTGCATCGCCATCCATCCCCGTACGGGTCAGGTCATGATTGGAACAGACAAGGGGTTGTGCAGCTACATGAGTGATGCCACACAGGCTGAGGAAGAACTGGAAAAAGGAAATGTGATAGCCTACCCCAACCCTGTCGGACCTGACCACCAGAGTGCCATCCGCATTGAGGGTCTTACCCACAATGCAGAGGTGAAGATTTGTTCGGTAAGCGGACAACTCATCTGGACAGGACGTTCCAACGGCGGCACATGCACGTGGAACGGACTGGACAAGCAAGGCAAGCGCGTAGCCAGCGGAATCTACAACGTCATTTCAAACAACGAAGACGGAAAGAAAGCCGTAGTGACACGCATCATTGTAATCAAGTAGGAAGACTTGCAGAATACTGCCAGGCGGTTAGCACAGGCATTGAGCCTGACAAAAAAGAGGGGACCCAGCCCCTCTTTTTTAATTTCTGAATGGAGGAACTATCCTCTCTTTTTCATTACTGCATTGATGACCCGGACGCTGCTGACGAGTTTTCCCGTCGAGGTGAACACATCGACGTTCCACACATGACTGCTGCGTCCCAGGTGGACAGGCGTACACACGGCACGCACCGTATCACCTTCATGGGCTGAACTGACATGGTTGCCACTCACCTGCATCCCTACCACCGTCTCATCGGGTTTGCAGGCCACCAGACTACCCAGTCCGGCCACCGTTTCAGCCAACGCCAAGGTGGCTCCGCCATGCAGGATGCCAAACGGCTGACGATTGCGGTGATCTACAGGCATGGTAGCCTCCACACGGTCAGGCGAGGCAAAGGTATATTGTATGCCGAGATTACCCATCAGTGTATCCTTGGACTGCTGGTTCAGTGCATCGATGGGAATCTCCGTCATCTGCACCTCAGCCATGATGGCCTTCTCGATGGCCACTGCCGCCCCATCCTCATCGTTGCTCAAGGTGATGTAGTCTGCACAGCGCCTCACACTCTCCACGGCATTGGCCATGGCAATACCCGTTCCTGCCATCTGTATCATGTTGACGTCAGCCGTACCGTCACCTATGGCAATGACCTCCTCCATGCCTATCCCCAGCAACTGCATCAGGGCACTCATGGCATAACTCTTGCCCACCTGATAACCCACGACCTCCAGCATATAAGGATTGGAATGGATGGTGTCCATCACGCCGTTCAGGTGGCGCTGCATGTGGTTCTCCAGACTGTCCAGTTCTTCCTCGTGGTCCGAGAAGAGCATCACCTCACTGGGCCAGTCCTCGACCACCATGCTTATCTGATCTACCTGCCGCAGTTTCATGCCGTTCATCTGGGCCTCATCCACCACATGAGGATTGGTGATGTCCGTGCTCACCACCTCGTCGCCATCATAATAAGCCATGGTCATACCCGTCTTGGCCGCTTTCTTCTCCAGATAGGGTACCATCTGAGGGTCAATACTGCGTGCAAAAAGTATCTCACCATCCTGGGCACTGATGACCTGTGCTCCGTTGTACGAGATGATGTAGCCGCCGTATGTACCGAGATCTATGGCCTTGGCCAGGGGTAGGAGTCCGTAGGTAGGCCGACCGGAGGCCAGTGCCACCTTGATTCCGATGGATTGAACCTTGCGCAGTGTCATCACGGTACGCTGCGTAATCTTTCTCTCACTGTTCAGTATGGTGCCATCTACATCAAGCACCAGAAGTTTGTATTTCATCGCTTTAAGGTTTTTGGAAGGTTATTCACATAATAATACACATATCTTGTCTTGAAAATCACGTCCTACCGATGCACGGGGAATCCCCTGGTTCATGATACAGAATGCCAGTGTGTGTCCCGAGGGATGTTGGCAATAGCCCGACAGGGTGCTCACCCCCGTCACGGTACCCGTCTTGGCATGCACGTTACCCTCTGCAGGTGTACCCTTCATACGTTTCTCCAAGGTACCATCCAAGCCGGCCACGGGCAGGGAGGGATACAGATCGGCACGGATGGAAGTCTGCTGGTGGGCATAGCGCAGCAGCATGAGAAGGATGCGGGGAGAGAGGTAGTTGTAGAGAGACAGGCCACTGCCATCGGCTATCACATAATCACGGGCTTCCACCCCCGCCTTGCCGAAGACCTCGTCAATTCGCTGAACGCAGTCCTTGCGACGGGTCTTGAACAAGTCTTTCCGGAGAGGAAGTTGCCAGAACATACACTCAGCCAGCAGGTTGTCACTCTTCTTCATCATAGGTACAAGCACATCGCGCATACGTTGTTCCTTCTGGTCATAATACAAGGTATCGGCATTCCTGCGCACCCCCTTGGCCTTGAAGTCCGTGATGCCCGTTTCATCGTCATCCCAGCACCATCCCCATCCAGGTCTGAGCACGGTGGGACGGAAGCGGTAGTCTCCTCCCAGCAAATCCAGACAGGCAATGGCTGTCACCAGTTTCTGGTTGCTGGCAGGTCGCATGCGCTGGTCAGGATTCAAGGCATACAGCATCTTGTCATCGGTCAGGTCGAAAACGCAGAGCCCCACCTGAGTGGTCTCGAAAAGGGGCATATCGGTCAGCGAGTCGAGAGCCTGCTGCAACATGCCCTGCCAACTGTCGGGTGACATCCTTTCAGCCTTGCAGACCTGGGCACGCAGGCTGGGCAGGAACTGGAGTGCTTCGATGGAATCTACCACCAAAGGCTGCTGCCCCGGTGTCTCCACCTGCACGACATCCGGCAGGTTGATGGGAATGTGAGGCTGCCTTTTCGTAATCCTGCACGCCGTGAAGAACAGCAGAAGAGGGAGACAGTATATCCAGCTTTTATGCGTCATAATTGGTTGCAATTGTCTGTTTGATGGAGCAAAGTTAGTATTTTTTTTATAAAACGCAAATTTTCCGATACAACCAATCATTTTTTTGCGTAGATTTGTAGTCGCAAAGCAAGTGTTCACACGTTTTTGCACCCAACAAAAGACGAAGAAAACCGTTATACCATATATATTATACATCATTATACTATACCAAATATCAAATACTGTTATACCATATAATAACATCATGATTTGCAAGTATGACTTTCTCATTATCGGTGGTGGAGTAGCCGGAATGAGTTATGCGCTCAAGGTAAGCAAGAGCGGCAAAGGCAAAGTAGCCTTGGTGTGCAAGACCACACTCGATGAAGCCAACACGGCCAAGGCCCAAGGCGGCATTGCCTCGGTAACCAACCTCAAGGTGGACAACTTTGAGAAGCACATCCAGGACACCATGGTGGCCGGCGACTATATCAGCGACCCGGATGCCGTGAAGCAGGTAGTAGAGGGTGGTCCCTCCGGCATTGCCGACCTGGTCAAGTGGGGTGTGAACTTCGACAAGGATGCCGAAGGCAATTTCGACCTGCACCGCGAAGGCGGACACTGCGAATTCCGCATCCTGCACCATGCCGACGACACGGGATTCGAGATTCAGCGTGGCTTGATGGAGGCCGTACGCAAGGACCCCAATATCACGGTGCTGGAGAACCACTTTGCCGTGGAAATCATCACCCAGCACCACATGGGCATCCGCGTGACACGGCGCACACCCGACATTGTGTGTTATGGCGCCTACATCCTGAACCCCGACACCCAGAAGATTGACACGTACCTCTCCAAGGTCACCCTCATTGCCACCGGCGGCACAGGAGCCGTGTATGCCACCACCACCAATCCCAACATTGCCACCGGCGATGGCATTGCCATGGTCTATCGTGCCAAGGGCAAGGTCAAGGATATGGAATTCGTGCAGTTCCATCCCACGGCACTCTACAACCCCAAGGAAAGACACCCAGCCTACCTCATCACTGAGGCCATGCGTGGCTACGGAGGCATACTGAAGTTGCCCAACGGAGAAGAGTTCATGCAGAAGTATGACGAACGTCTCTCGTTGGCTCCCCGCGACATCGTGGCACGTGCCATTGACAACGAGATGAAGATACACGGCATTGACCACGTCTGTCTGGACGTGACGCACAAAGACCCGGAGGAGACGCGCCACCACTTCCCGAACATCTACGCCAAATGCCTGAGCATCGGCATCGACATCACCAAGCAGATGATTCCCGTGGCACCCTGTGCGCACTATATGTGCGGAGGTATCAAGGTAGATTTGGATGCCCAGTCAAGCATCCAGCGCCTCTATGCCGTAGGCGAGTGTTCCTGCACGGGTCTTCATGGCGGCAACCGCCTGGCCAGCAACTCACTCATCGAGGCTGTGGTCTATGCCGATGCAGCCGCCAAGCACAGCCTAGAGGTCATCGACCAGTATGACTTCAACGAAAAGATTCCCGAATGGAACGATGAAGGTACGATGACCAACGAGGAGAAGGTACTCATCGCCCAGGATGCCAGGGAGGTGAACCAAATCATGTCCACCTATGTCGGCATCGTACGCAGCGACCTGCGACTGCACCGGGCCTGGGAACGCCTGGATCTGCTGTACGAGGAGACGGAACATCTCTTCAAGCGCGTGAAGCCTACCAAGGACATCTGCGAACTCCGCAACATGATCAATGTAGGCTATCTCATTACACGCCAAGCACTTGAGCGCAAGGAAAGCAGGGGATTGCACTACACCGTAGATTACCCCAAACATGCCTACGACAAGAAAATCGAAAAAAAATAAGAAAAAGCTGTAACTTTCACCCAGTTCATTCGTCTTACCTAATAGAGCGATGAAAGAAATTCGGTTCCGCGACCACATACTGCCCCTCAAGGACAAGCTCTTCCGGCTGGCTCTCCGCATCACCCTCCACCGTGAGGAAGCAGAGGACATCGTCCAGGACACCCTGCTCAGGGTCTGGGAGAAGAGAGAGACATGGCCGCAAATCGAATCCATCGAAGCCTACTGCACCACCATCTGCCGCAACCTGGCACTTGACCGCAATGCAGCCGCACGGAACAGCAATCTTAGGCTCGATGAACAGATGGACACTCCGCCGCTCGGCACCACGCCCTTCGAGGACCTCAGTCAGAAAGAGCAACTCGAGACAACCCAGCGGCTCATGGACAACCTGCCGGAACTGTGGCGAAGCATCATGCTGCTGAGGGACGTGGAAGGGAAAAGGTACGATGAGATAGCAGAAATACTATCCATCAGTGAAAGTCAAGTCAAAGTGTATCTGCACCGGGCCAGGACCCGACTGCGCGAACAAATAACAAAAGTCGAACGCTATGGATTATAAGTACATCGAACAACTGCTGGAACGCTACTGGAAGTGTGAGACCTCACTCCAGGAGGAAAGCATCCTGCGCAATTTCTTTGCGCAGCACGATGTACCCTCGCACCTCATGCCCTACAAAGGGCTCTTCCTTTGCGAAGAGAACATCAGGGAGGCTCACCTCTCCGAGGATTTCGACAAGCGCATCCTGGCCCTCACGGAGCAGAAGGAGACACACGTTGCCCCCGCCGTCAAGGTGCGGAAGGCGAGCTTGAACTACCGACTCCAACCCTTCTTCAAGGCGGCTGCCGTGGTAGCCATTGTGCTCAGCCTCTCCATGGCGGTACAGATGGCCATGGAGCAGGAACAGGGTCAGACTCCCAATGTGGTGACACTTCCTCCAGCCGTGGTACCCGGTGCCCCTGAGACGGCCAAGGCGGGTGCGGCAGAGGTCATTCCCGACAGCCTCAACGGGCCTGCCATAGAAACAGGCATCCCTGCTACGGGGAACTGAGCGAGGGGAGCAACCCTGGGTTCAACCCCATCCCAACAGAATCATTTAGCTTTTTCTTATAAAACTGTTAGTAAAGAATCTAAACCACAACGGATGTCTCAGAACAGACAACCGGAAAGACCAAGGGTGACCGAGAGGCCACCCTTCTTTCTTTTTCTCCAGACCATCGTCATGATGGCTCATATGGTTCATCGCCTGCAACGGATGAGGACATGGCGACCATCCGCCCAAGTCGTAGCAAAGAGATAGTCCTCTCCTCCTTCCTTGATTTTCAACTGCTTGCGCAACATATCCACCGAGCCAGGGAAGTTCCTCAAGGTGAGGTTGGCCTTCCCGACGCCCTGCAGTTGCGCCTTGAGACTCCGCTTGCTGAAATCACCCACCGAGAGGATGCGGAAGCCACGCCCAGGAAAAACTGGCAGGAACTCCCTGCTCACGAAGAGATGGCTCTGGGCCTGGATTTTCGCCACGGGGAAACAAGTCGTCAAGGCATCCTGCACGCCGGCTTTCAGTACCGAAGCATTGGGCTCGTAGAGATAGGTCACATCATCCGCCTCCTGTTCCTCACAACCCTTGCCGACCTTCAGAAGGTCATCGGGAGAGAGACGAGGCATTGCCCCACCAGTTCCCGAGGAAGCAAGGGATGTCGCAGGATTGACGATGAAGACAGAACCGCCCAACGCTACGGAACTCTCCTTTTCAGGGGACAGACCAGAAAGGACTGCCTCAGGGATGCGGCCAGGCAAGTCCACACAATGATAGGCTGGGCTGCCCGTTGATGCCTTCCCGCCATCCATCACCAGGAGCAGTTCCTTGCACTCACCCTGTACGCTCACCACGTGAACCTCCACCACCCCATCCAGTTGACGGAGAGCCAGCCTGATGTCAAGCATGGGGGAGAGTTTCACCAGGACAAAACGGGCATGAGCACGCAGTACGTCCTGCATCTCGATGACATTGGGCGTACAGTCCTCCAATGCCACGACCTTGCGTCCCGCATCATCCCGGCGGGCAGGGTCAAGGAAGATGAGGGAAAAGCCAGAGGAGAGTACAGGGCACTGGCAGGATACCTCCTCGTTGACTACCTCGGCATGGTGCAGTCCCAAAGATTGGAAGTTATGACGTGCAATGTCACAGAGGTGCGGCTGACGCTCCACATAGACGGCCCGGGAGAACAAGGAAGCCAGATAACTGAAGTCGATGCCGAACCCACCCGTGAGGTCGATGAAAGATTCCGCTGCCAGCCCCCCCTCCAGCAGCAGCCTTTGCACCAACATCCGCTTGTAGCATGCCGTCTGCTCACTGGAACATTGTTCCAGACTGATGCGGGGCGGATAGTACAATCCCTCGGTAGAGGCCCAGCGTGGAAGTTTGCGGCGTGCCAACTGCCATCCCTCTATCTGCTGCAGGCACCACAGGGCATCCACGCCCTCCGGCATCTTCTTCAGGGCCAGCTGGCGCACATCGTCCTCACGGTGCCTCAAAACAAAGGCTTCATTGCTTGTCTGGACAGTATTGTTCTGCTTCATGTCGGCAAAGTTACGAAAAATCCACCATAAAACATCGTCAGTTAAAAAATTCTTTGTAATTTTGTAAACCAAAAGACAGAATATGACCTACGACGTACAAAGCATCCGACAGGATTTTCCCATCCTGGGCAGGAGAGTATATGACAAACCACTCGTCTATTTCGACAACGGAGCCACCACGCAGAAACCCCGCTGTGTGGTGGATGCCATGACCGAGGAGTACTACAACGTGAACGCCAACGTCCACCGCGGCGTACATTTCCTTTCACAGCGTGCCACCGACCTCCACGAACAGAGCCGCGAGACGGTGCGCCGGTTCCTCAACGCCCGCAGCACCACGGAGATTATCTTCACGCGCGGCACCACGGAGAGCATCAACCTCGTGACCAGTTGCTTCGGTGAAGGATGCATGCAAGAGGGTGACGAGGTCATCGTAAGCCAGATGGAGCACCACAGCAACATCGTGTCGTGGCAATTGCTGCAGGCACGCAAGGGCATCGTCATCAAGGTGATTCCCATCTCCGACGAAGGAGAACTCCTGATGGAAGAATACGAAAAGCTCTTCACGGAGAAGACACGCATCGTGTCCGTCACCCACGTCAGCAACGTGCTGGGCACGGTGAATCCCGCCAAGGACATCGTACGTATCGCCCATGAGCACGGTGTCCCCATACTGATAGACGGAGCACAGAGCACCCCCCACTTCAAGGTTGACGTGCAGGATTTGGACTGTGACTTCTACGCCTTCTCGGGACACAAGATATACGGTCCCACGGGTATCGGCGTACTCTACGGCAAGGAAGCATGGCTCGACCGCATCCCACCCTACATGGGAGGCGGTGAGATGATTCGTACGGTCTCGTTCGAGAAGACCACCTTCAACGACCTGCCCTACAAGTTCGAGGCAGGCACCCCCGACTACGTGGCTACCACAGGCCTTGCCAAAGCCCTGGAATACGTTACGCACCTCGGCATGGAACACATTGAGGCCCACGAACGTGAACTGACGCGATACGCCCTGGAGCAGATGCGCCAGATAGAAGGGATGCACATCTACGGTCACGCGTCCGATGGAGGGGATGCCGTCATCAGTTTCAACGTGGGCCACATCCATCACCTGGACCTCGGCACCCTCCTCGACCGTCTGGGCATAGCCATCCGCACGGGCCATCACTGCGCCGAACCCCTCATCCACCGCCTGGGCATCGAAGGAACCTGCCGTGCCAGTTTCGGCCTCTATAACACGAAAGAGGAGGTGGACCTCCTGTGCCAGGGCATAGAACGTGTGAGAAAAATGTTTTAGAACCCACCTTTTACCCCATGCTTTCCGAAAGATACTACGAAAACAAGAGAGAAGCGGGATGCGACGAGGCCGGACGCGGCTGTCTGGCAGGTCCCGTCTTTGCCGGAGCTGTCATACTTCCTCCCGATGTCTGCACGCGCTGTCCCGAACTGGCAGCCGGCCTCAACGACTCCAAGCAACTCAGCGAGAAAAGACGGTATCAGTTGCGCGAACTCATCGAGCGGGATGCAGAGGCCTGGGCCGTGGCCATGGTAGATAACACGGAGATTGACCACATCAACATCCTGCGCGCCAGCATCCTGGCCATGCATCGTGCCCTCGACCAACTGAAGCAACAGCCCGAAGCCGTCATCGTAGATGGCAACCGATTCTGCGAGTGGATTCCCAAGGGACGACCTACGGAAGCCGATGACCTGAAAGGTCCGCTCTCCCTCCGCTCGGGCGGCAAGACCCTCCCCTACACCACCATAGTGAAGGGGGACGGTAAGTTCCTCAGCATAGCCGCTGCCAGCATCCTTGCCAAGACCTACCGTGATGACTTCATGAAGAAGATTCACCAGGAATACCCCGCCTACCACTGGGACCAGAACAAGGGTTACCCCGCCAAGGCACACCGTGAGGCCATACGCCAGCATGGCACCTCCCCGTACCATAGACTCAGTTTTAACCTCCTGGGAGAAAACCCACAACTCGAACTGAAATTCCCCGAATAGGTACGGAAAGGGAGGAAAAACAGTCCCTAACCCGTACATTCACAAAAAATACGGGAGAATAATGCGGTAGTATCAAAAAAAAAAAGTAATTTTGCAGCGCAATGAAAGAGGGGGGAAAGGCCCAGCGGAAAACCGCTGGAAACAGTGGTGAGAGTGTGTGGGATTCTCCGCGCAGCCCATTGTTCATTAGTAATCGTTATTTATAAAAGATATTATTATGGCAAAGAAAGCACTTTTGATGATCCTCGACGGTTGGGGCATCGGTAACAAGACTAAGGGTGATGTCATCTACAGCACCCCCACTCCCTACATGGACTATCTGGAACAGAACTATCCCTGCAGCCGCCTGCAGGCCAGCGGTGAGAACGTGGGTCTGCCCGACGGACAGATGGGTAACTCAGAGGTGGGACACCTCAACATCGGTGCAGGCCGCATCGTGTACCAGGACCTGGTGAAGATCAACCGCGCCTGTGCTGACGGCAGCATACTGAAGAACAAGGAGATTGTATCTGCCTACGAGTATGCCAAGCAGAACGGCAAGAGCATCCACCTCATGGGTCTGACCTCCAATGGTGGCGTACACTCTTCTCTGGACCACCTCTTCACCCTGATTGACATCAGCAAGACCTACGGCATCAAGAACACCTTCGTACACTGCTTCATGGATGGCCGCGACACCGACCCCAAGAGCGGCAAGGGCTTCATCCAGCAGGTCACTGACAAGTGTGCCGAGGTACCCGGTGCCGCCATTGCCAGCATCGTGGGCCGTTTCTACGCCATGGACCGCGACAAGCGCTGGGAGCGTGTCAAGGTAGGTTATGACCTCCTCGTACATGGTGAGGGCAAGCAGGCCACGGACATGGTGGAGGCCATGCAGGAAAGTTACGATGACGGCGTGACGGACGAGTTCGTAAAGCCCATCCACAACAGTCAGGTAGATGGTACCATCAAGGAGGGCGACGTAGTCATCTTCTTCAACTACCGCAACGACCGTGCCAAGGAACTCACCATCGTCCTCACCCAGCAAGACATGGAGGAGCAGGGCATGAAGACCATCCCCGGCCTGCAGTACTACTGCATGACCCCCTACGATGCCAGCTTCACCGGCGTACACATCCTCTTCCCCAAGGAGAACGTGGAGAACACCCTGGGCGAGTACCTGGCCAGCAAGGGTCTGAAGCAGCTTCACACAGCCGAGACGGAGAAATACGCTCACGTGACCTTCTTCTTCAATGGTGGCCGCGAGACTCCCTACGAGGGTGAGGAGCGCATCCTGGTGGCCAGTCCCAAGGTAGCTACCTACGATCTCAAGCCCGAGATGTCGGCCTTCGAGGTCAAGGACAAGCTCTGTGCTGCCATCAAGGAGAACAAGTTCGACTTCATCGTCGTGAACTTTGCCAACGGAGACATGGTGGGCCACACAGGTATCTACGAGGCCATAGAGAAGGCCGTGACCGCCGTTGACACCTGCGTCAAAGAGGTGGTAGAGACCGCCAAGAAGACCGACTACGAGGTCATCATCATCGCCGACCACGGCAATGCCGACAATGCCATCAACGAGGACGGCAGCGTCAACACCGCCCACTCCCTCAACCCCGTCCCCTTCATCTACGTAACTTCCAACAAGGAGGCCAAGGTGGAGGATGGCGTGCTGGCCGACGTGGCTCCCAGCATCCTGCACATCATGGGACTGGAGCAGCCTGCTGAGATGACGGGCAAGTGTCTGATCAAGTAAGATCTGCAATCCATGAACGTGAATATCGAAGAGAGCTGGAAATCCCGGCTCTCTTCTGAGTTTGAAAAACCCTACTTTGCGGAACTCATCCGCTTTGTCAAGGCCGAATATGCCGCCGGGCCGTGCTACCCTCCCGGCCGGCTTCTCTTCAATGCCTTTGCCCACACGCCTTTCGACAAGGTCAAGGTGGTCATCCTGGGTCAGGACCCTTACCACGAACCAGGTCAGGCCCACGGACTCTGTTTCAGCGTGCCCCAGGGCATCCCGGCTCCTCCCTCGCTGGTCAACATCATGAAAGAGATTCAGGCCGAGGGCTTCGACCTGCAAGGCATGGCAAACGATGCCTCCCGCTGGCCCTACGACCTCACCCGCTGGGCCGACCAGGGCGTGTTCCTGCTGAACACCTGTCTGAGTGTGCGTGCCCATCAGGCATTCAGCCATTCGGGGCACGGCTGGGAAACCTTTACGGATGCCGTCATCCGTCTTCTGGCCGAACAGACGGAACACCTCGTGTTCCTGCTCTGGGGTGCCCCAGCCGGCAAGAAGGCCGCACTCATCGACCCTTCACGCCATCTGGTACTGCGCTCCGCCCATCCCAGTCCCCTGAGTGCCTACCGCGGTTTCTTCGGCAACCAACACTTCCTACGATGCAACCAGTACCTGGTGGAGCATGGGAAAGAGGCGATACGGTGGGGAGGAGAGTTCAATTAACGACTAATAATTAAACCAAATGTTTCCCTCTATGTTTATCGTCGGCGACGTACTCGTCTCGGCCGACATCCTTACCGAATATTTTGCCTGTGACATTGAAGCCTGTCACGGACAGTGCTGCGAGGAAGGCAATGCAGGTGCCCCTGTAAGTCAGGAAGAGGCATCGGACATTGAGCGTCAGCTGGATGCCATCTGGCCCCACATGTCAGCCACGGCACAGGCCGTGGTGGAAAAGCAAGGCGTAGCCTACACCGACCCGGAGGGAGACCTCGTGACAAGCATCTGCCACGGACGTGACTGCTGCTTCCGAGGGCCACGGGGGTGTCTGCTGCGCGAACGCCCCATCAGTTGCCATCTCTACCCCATCCGCGAGAAGCGTCTCGGTCCGGACACCCTGGCCCTGAACTACGACCGCTGGAGCATCTGCAAGGATGCCATCCTGCGTGGACGAAGGGAAGGCATCCACGTCTATGAGTTCCTTCGCGAACCCCTCATACGTCGGTTTGGGCAAGCCTGGTACGAGGAACTGGAAGACATAGCACGGCACCTGCCCGACATGGGTTGATGCCTGCCATAAAAAGCAATGCGCCCCGGCACAGCCGGAGCGCATTTTTTATTGAGACAGACAGGTGTCACTTGACCACCTTCTTGCCATTGATGATGTAGATACCCTTCACGGCCTTGCTGACCTTGCGGCCCTGGAGGTCGAAGATACCCTTGACGCCAGTCTGTGACATCTCGATGCCCTCAACACCTACGGCAGCCTTCTGTCCGAAGTAGGTAAGCTTGAAGTTATCCAGGAATGCCCAGTCGTTGGCAGCACCCTTGCGAGTAACGCCCACGCGGAGCTTGCCATCAGCAGGCACAGCCACCTTGATGGTGTTGTTCAGATACTTGCCAGCCTTGATCCACTGGTCGGCGGTAAAGAGTTGGTTGGGGAAATAGTAGGTTACAGAAACTGTGATGTCTTTGCCCTCCTCATCCTTCTCGCCGGTAGGCTCGTTGACAGCCTTGGTCTCGCAGTTGGCGGTCACGTCGATGCCGGCAGCCTCAGCCTCTTCCTGCGTCATCCTGCCCTCAGCGATGTTGTGGATGGCCACCTTCTCTTCCCAGTCAGAGGTCTTTCCATAGAGGAATGCCTCATTGTCGGTAGTACCCTCGCCATAGACGATGTCCCAGTCAGCATTGATAGAAGTACGATAAGCACCGTCACAGGAAATCTCGTAGAGACCCTCGGGCAGACCCGTAAAGTCCACGTAGGTATTGAAGCCCGAAGCCTGGTTCCAGCGCTCTGCCACGGCACCTGCCGTACCACCACCGGTACCGAATCCACTGCCAGCCCATCCGTTGTAGTTGGCATTGGCACCAATCTCTGCATAGTTCTCAAAGTCGGGATTCTCGAAGAGAGACGTCAGGTCGAAGCCACTCTCTGCCGTAGCATCATAAGCACCTGCAGGAATCTTCATGGCACCGGCCAGATAGCGGAGTTCCTTGGCGTATGCCACGAGTTCCTCCGTCTCGAGCGTCAGATAGTAGCTCTCGCTTGCCTCGTCAAATCCAGCCTCAGCCTTGTCGGCACGTGCCTTGAGCGCATCGGTGGTGGTGTCATAGAAGTCAGACTTGGCAGCCATGAAGTCCGTATAAGCCTGCTCCACATCCTTCACCGTGTCGCTCACCTTTTGGATTTCTTCACAGAGAGCAATCAGCGCAGCCACGGCCTTGTCAGCCTCAGCCTCCGTCAGATCAGCCTTTGCAGCCAAAGCCTCAGCCTCGTTGCACACCTCGGTAATCTTGGTCAGGATCGGATCGGTCAGCGTGCCGTCCAGACTCTCAGCCAACACATTGACGCGCGTCACCTGGTCGGTGATGGCAGCTGCCAGCGTACTGGCCTCCATGCCCTTGAACGTTACCGTCCAGTTGCCCCAGATGGCCCAGAGAAGTCCGTTGCCACCCTTCACACCCACGGTGAGGTCACCGTCCTCATTGAGGAGTGCATTGATTTCATTGGCATAATAACCCTCAGCAAAGGCAGCACCTGCGCTGGTCATGTCGTTGGGCGCATCACCCTCGGGAGCATCCTCTGCCTCGTCACGGATGACGAGCGCCTTCTGTGAAGCATTGGCATAGAGCATGGCGTTGGGTTCGCCCACCTCTCCGTTGTCATTGGAGTCGATGCGCTGGAAACCATTCACTCGGATGGTGTAGGCACCCTTGGGCATAGCCTTGAGCGTCTGGTTGACATCAAAGGCCACATGGTATTTCTCAGCAGCACCATCGCGCACGGAAGGACTTCCAGCCCATGCCTCGCTGCCCCAGTTGTACTTAGGGTTGTTCATCAGCAGCGTCACGTCGTCACCCGCCTTGATGTCAGCCTTGACAGCTTGTGCCACCATGTCATACACCTTCTGGTTATCCACAGCCTCATTGATTTCGCTGCGGGTCCATTCCTCCGTGTTATAAGCATCGATGAGCGGACTCTGCAACTCCTCAAGAGCCGTAGCGAGGTCAGCCCAGCGCTCCCCGGCCTGTGCCTTCTTCTCGTCGATGAGTGCGATGAAACTGTTCAGCTTGGCATAATCCTTGCAGCTGGCCTGGAACTTGCCCTCAGCTGCGAGGAGAGCCTCATGGATGGCAGCGGCATCGTCATCCTCACCAATCTCGATGGCGGCGCTGTATGCCTCCTGGAAGTCCGTACGCACCTGGTTGTTGCAGGGATAAGCCGATGAAGTCAGGTTGTCCATGCTGTAGGTACCCTCCAGCTGTCCGATGTACTCGGTGAGGGCTATCAGTGCAGGGTTCTCACCCGCAGGCACCAGCACCTTGTGGGTCACCTTGACATTGTCGAGGTAGAGCGTCACGGGATGGTCAGACACGGCCAGGTTGAAGGCAATGACCTGATACTCCCCGTTGGGCGACTGGTCGGTGGTGACACTCTGAGTGAACTCATAGTGTTGCCAGTCCTGCTTGAAGGTCACCGTACCGACAGCCGTGTAGTGCTTATAATCGCCCGGATTGGTACCATGCGACTGCGTGTCGATGCCGGTTCCCATGTCCTCGCTGGCCCGATAGTCGAAGCTGACCTTGATGAGGTCGCCTGCAGGGATAGGCTCGTTCATCTTGATAAAGAACTGATGATCCCAGGTCTCGCTGCTCTTGGCAGGCACCACGAGTTCCAGACCCTTCGTCTCGTCCATGCCGACTCCAGCCACGGGAGTGGGATTCTGGTCGCCCTGTCCCTGTACGCGGAAGACGTAGTTGGACATGTTCTCTCCCTCAAAGTCTCCGTTGGTCACCACGGGCTTCCAGTAGGTCACCATGGTCTCGTCCTGCTTCTCGTAGAAGACCTCCAGGTCATCGAAGAAGAAGGTAGCATCGAAGTCCTTGTTGTTCTGGCAGAGGTTGAAGGCCACTGAGTGGAAACCATCGGCCCCCGCCATATCCCCACTCACGGTAATCTCAGCCTCGTAGGTCTGCCACTCCGTAGTGAAGGTGACATCACCGATGCAGGCCCAGTGGTGGTAGTTGCCCGGCGTGCCGTGGGCCTGCGTGCCGCAGGTAATACTCTGGTAGGGGTCGCCATTGGCATCCACCAGACTCTGGTCCCAGTCAGCCTTGTACTTGAAGGACACCTTGATCTTGCCCCCCACATCGACCGTTTCGGGAATGACTATCCAGAACTGGGCATCCCAGTCGTTGGCAGCCCCGGCTGCCGACAGCACCTTGACACACTTGCCCTGGGTGTCATCGTCTGCCAGCCCCACCTCAGCAGTGAGGCTATCGCCCGTGAAGATGTCAGTGCTGGCACTTCCATCCGCCAGTTTGTTGGGCTTTACGGCATAGTAACTGAAATCGGTTCCCTCACAATCCACGTTGGGATTGGCATTGGGTCCCCATTCCACGTCCTGTGCCATCATGCCGGCCGATGCCAGCATGGCAGCAATAAGCGTAAATAACTTCTTCATAACGTTTGGATTTAGGTTTAAAAATAATGTTTTTGAGTTAGGTTAAAATACTCTGTGTGGTGATAAGTTCCTAAAAACTTGTGTACCTCTGAAAAAGTGACTACCTTTGCGGCAAAATCATAATTTATGCTG
>CALZGT010000009.1 GCA_945787235.1 uncultured Prevotellaceae bacterium | reverse complement strand
GCCTCAGCCGCGGGAACCTCAAAGTCATCCAGGCCGTTCTCCACGAGGATGTTGTACCACTGGATGAGTTTCTTGATGTCACTTGGGAACACACGGTCGCGGTCAAAGTTGGGGAGCACCTTGGCCAGGTAGTCGGCCAATTCCTCCTTCGATGCCTTCTTGTAGTTGAAGGTGCTGGGCTTTCCCTCTTCGAGGGTCTTCATGTTCTGGAACACATTGACGAGAGGTACCTCCTCCTCGTCAGTGTACATGGCGATGTCGGCCAGCGAGATGACCTTGTCCGTGCCGAAGGCAGGCATACGGCGTGCCTGCTTGTCGATGGTCTCGACGATGAGGCTGCGGTTGCCACGTGATACGAGTTTGTACAAACCGGGTTTGCCACTGATGGCAAGAATAGTCTTTAACATAGTTCTTCTATTTATTAGTATTTGGTAATTCTTTCTTTTGTCAGGGTGGGTTCTGTAAATTCGCTTTGTCTGGTTTGCAGCCCGCTCAGCAGCAGGTGCAAGTCTTCCGTCAAGTCGTGACCGTCGTTCAGGATGACGTAGTCCGAGCGGCGTTCCCTTTCCGCCGTGTCCATCTGCAATGCCATGCGCCGTTCAATGGCCTCGCGGGAAGCTCCATCACGTTGCATGGCACGAGCCAAGCACAGGTCATGGGGCGCGCTGACGCAGAGTATGCTGTCTGCCAGGCGGTCGAAGCCACTCTCGAAGAGGATGGCGCACTCCATGCCCACCAGCGGACAAGTCTGCCTGAGGACCCACTGCCCGAAGTCCCTTGCCACGGCGGGATGCGTGATGGCGTTCACGCGCCGTGCGTTGTCGGGACTCGCAAAGAGATAGCGGGCCAGGACAGGACGGCAGAGTGTGCCGTCAGCCTTATAGACCTCCTTTCCCACCAGGGCCTCCAGCTGGCTGCGTACTTCCTCCGACTCCGTGTTGAGTCTTTTGGCCTCCGTGTCACAGTCATAGACAGGGATGCCGAAGTGTTGGGTCAGCAACCTCGATACATAGCTCTTGCCAGAGCCTATGCCTCCCGTGATGGCCAGTACACGTGTCTTCATTTCCTGCCCTTTTTCTGTTGTGGTACAATCAGTTCCTCCTCGTTAACCAGGCTCTCCAGCAGATAATCCACTTCCAGCGGGTCCATGAGTGCACCCGTTACCCCTTTTGGCGTGTTGCTCAGGTGAGGTCGGCAGCGGCTGGTGTGGTTCTCTATCAGTTCTGTATAGGAGATGACCACGGTGAATTCCTGGAGGTCAATCTGTCTGGCCCTTCCCTGCGGTACGAGGTAGCTGACCCTGACGGAGGAAGGGAAGGTGCGGAGCGTCTTGTCGGCCGGGAAGTTGATGCCCTGCACGGGTACCTCGCAAGACTGGCGGGTAAGAAGATCCACCTCGGTGAAGAGTTTCACACTGTCCGGGAAGAATCTCATTCCGCGTGTCCTGCTCATACGGATAGGCTGAGAACCGCTCTTGATGAGGTCCTTCAAGTGGATGCGTTCCGTGTAGGCTGCCTGCATGGTGTCCAGTATGGCTTGCGGAGCATAGACATCCACGCTGTCGGGGATGAGCTGCGTGTGGGTGACGCAGTACTGCTGCGCGGCCTCTACGTTGCCCCTGAGACGCACTGGCAGCCGGCGGTGGATGCCACGGTTGTAGTAGAATGCCAAGGTGTCCGGACTCATGGCCGTCACGGTGGCACCTGCAGGCAACATTCGGCGCAGGGTGCCCTGCAGCTGCGGTAGGGTGAGATGCGCGTGCCCTGAGAGTTCGTGGTTGTCGTATGTGTTGAAGCTCAGGCGCAGCGTGTCCGTGCTGCCCCGCAGCAGCAGGGGGACGAGTTCTACGCCCTTGTCGTGGAGGGTGAGGCGGATTTCGTGCGGCACATCGGTGGTGATGATGATGCCTTCTGGTACGTCCGTGAGCTGTACGGGCATGACAATCTCTGTGCTGAAAGAGTCCTCCAGTTCTCGTACGAACCAGAAGATGGTGCATATCAGCACAAAGAAAAGGAAGATAAGGATATCACGCGTACGTGAACCCACGGTGACTTCCTTAAGGTTCTTCTTCAGTTGCCTGGCATCGGGTCTTGTCATAGGGGAGGGGGCAGTTCATAGTTCATAGTTGAGGTTATAGGTTATGGGTTATAGGTTATCGAATGGGATATGGTTGGTTTTAGGCTGTATTCGGGTTATAGTTTTTGGGGTTATGGGTTATAGGTTATGGGTTATGGGTTATAGGTTATGGGTTATCGAAGGGGTTAGCGTGCATGTCCTGTTGTCTTCGGGTTATGGTTCTCATCCACTATTGAGCAGCCATGAACTATAACCTCAAAAACCATAACCCCTTCGATAACCTATAACCTATAACCTCTCACTTGCGAAGCTTGATGAGACGTATGTCGAATAACTTTTTGATAACCTATAACCTCTAACCTATAACCTCAAACTATGAACTATGAATTATGAACTACTCTTTACTTCTTTGTTGTTTCTGCCACGGCCTGTGCGGTGGGATAGACAGCATTGCGGGTCACACGGATGGTGACATCGCGGGCAATCTCGATGTGAAGGCTGTTGTTCAGCTCGTCCACCTTCTTCACCGTACCGAAGATACCGCCCTGCGTCACTACCTCTGTGCCAATGGCTACGGTGTTCTGGAAGTTCTGAAGCTCTTTCTGCTTTTTCTGCTGGGGACGAATCATGAAGAAATACATGATGGCAAAGATGGCCACCATCATGATGAGGAACGAATAGTTGCCGCCTTGTGCTCCTGCGGCCTGAAGGATGATTGTCAGGGTTGTCATGTTGATACTGTTTTATAAAATGAATGATCAGTTTCTTGTGGTCTTCTCCAGTTTGCCTTCTGCCTCGAGTTCCTTGCAGATGGCATCAAGGGTGGCGTTCACGTAACTCCAGTTGCGTGAGGTGCTGTACATCTTGGAGATGTTGATGTACTCATTGAGGCTCACGGCCACGGGTATGGTGGGGAAGGAGGTGATTTCTGCCAGTGCCGTCTGCATGATGACGGTGTCCATGAGTGCGATGCGGTGGAGGTCCCAGTTGACGGACTTCTTCTCGATGAGTGTGCGGTAGTAGGCACCGTTCTCGATGGCGCACTTGTGCAGCTTGACAGCAAACTCCATGTCCTCCTGGCGGTCGTACTGCGGAAGTAGGGGCGTGTTGGCGGTGCTGTTTTCATCCAGCATCTTGATGGTCTTCAAGACGAAGGTATCTACGATGTGCTTGTCATCGTTCCAGTAGATGCTCTTGTCCTCCAGACTCTCTGCCACGGCCTCGCTGTCGCACAGGATGTTGCGGTAGAGGCGGCGTATGCACTCCTGGTCATTGCGGAAGGAGTCCTCGGCGTGCAGGTATTCCTCGTAGTCACTGCTTTGCAGAAACTGCCGGTAGAGGTTCTTTACCATCTCCTCGTCTTCTATCCAGACCTGGTTGTTCTTGTCCCGGAATTCCTGCAGCTGTGCGTTCTCTGCCAAAAGTTGCAGAAGACGGTTGTGGGTGAATCGGGTGCTGACGCACTCCTGGAGGCCCAGCTGCTTGTTGCGGAGGCTTCTCTGCTCAACATCTTCCACGGCCACGCGGCGCACTTCCAGCAGAAGTGCCATCATGGCGTGGTACAACTCGTAGGACTTGTCGAGGCTGAAAAGCAACTCCTTCTGGCTGTTGGAAATGCCCTTGGCACCTTGCTCTTCCGCACCACATGCGTAGTAGGAATAAATGATCTGAACAGCCTTCAGTCGAATCAATTCTCTGTTTACCATAAAATACTCTTTTCTCTTAAAGATGGGCAAAATTACACATTTTTTGCCAAAGAATAGCACTTTTTCGCTTTTTTCTTTTGATATTTCAAAAATAATGCCCAATTTTGGAGTCTGAAAATGCAAAACAGAAGAAAATGGAGATGGAAAAGAACTACAATGGCACCCCTCGTACGGACATGCCTTTCTCACGTGCCATCAAGGCCGGCAAGCGTTTATATTATATAGATGTAAAGGAGTCGAAGGGAGGGGAATGCTTCCTGACCTTGACGGAAAGCAAGAAAGTCTATGAGGGGGATGAGGACAACCCACAGGTGACGTTTGAGAAGCACAAGATATTCCTCTATCCGGAAGATTTCCACAAGGTGCTCGATGCCCTCAGCGAGGCAGTGGATTATGTGGAGGCACGTCAGGGCAAGGCAGAGCCGAGAAAGGTGCACAATGATACGGATATACGCATTGATGTGGAGTTTTAAGAAAAAAAATTTGGCTGTTTGCAAAAAATGTCGTACCTTTGCGGCCGCTTTAAGCACATCCCACTCGTGTGATGGTGAATTAAGCAAGAGAAAACTTAATTAGAGTAACACAACAAAAAAGAGAAAACGAACAATGAAGAGCATTGACGTGAAAGGTACCGCACGCGTAGCCGGCGGTAAGAAGGCAGCCCGTGAGCTGCGCAAGCAGGACATGGTTCCCTGCAATTTGTATGGTGAGAAGCGTGGTGAGAATGGTCTCCCCGTGGCTGAGGCTTTTGCTTGCAGCAACGCTGAGCTCCGTAACCTCATCTACACCCCCCATATCTACAGCGTGAACCTCAACATCGACGGTGTAGAGCGCAAGGCCGTTATGCGTGAGATTCAGTTCCACCCCGTAAAGGACAACGTGCTGCATGTTGACTTCTACGAGATTACCGAGGAGAAGCCCATCGTGATGGAGGTACCCATCAAGCTCAATGGTCTGGCAGAGGGTGTTAAGGCCGGTGGTAAGCTGGCTGCCAGCGTACGTAGCCTCAAGGTACGTGCTCCCTATACCCAGATTCCTGAGGTGCTGAACATCGATGTTACCCACCTGGGTCTTGGCAAGGTTATCAAGGTGGCTGAACTCAAGTTCGAGGGTCTCGAACTCGTTACCAGCCCCAGCGTTGTGGTATGCCAGGTTAAGATGACCCGTGCTGCTGCTTCTGCTGCCGCTGCTGCCAAGGCAGGTAAGTAAGCATCGACAATGCATCATTGTCAAGTATGACATAGGGGACGGGGAACAGGAGGATGTTCCTCGTCCCTTTGTTAGTTCATAGTAGTTTAGAGTTAAGAGTTTAGAGTTAAGAGTTGAGGTTAAAGGTTATGGGTTATAGGTCATCGAATGGGTTATGGTTGGTTTGAGGCTGTATTCGGGTTATAGTTTTTGGGGTTATGGGTTATCGAAGGGGTTAGCGTGCATGTCCTGTTGTCTTCGGGGTATGGTTTACATCCACTATTGAGCAGCCATGAACTATAACCTTTAAACTACTCTAACCTTTTCGATAACCTATAACCCATAACCCATAACCAAGTTCAAAGTTATGAAATATTTGATAGTAGGATTGGGAAATATCGGTGACGAGTACGTGGGTACCCGTCACAATATAGGTTTCCGCGTAGTGGATGCCTTGGCCAAGGCGCAGGGAGCTACCTGGCAGGACAAACGCTATGGGTTCGTAGCCAGGATGCGTGTGAAGAATGCAGAACTCGTTCTCCTCAAGCCCAGTACGTATATGAACCTGAGTGGTAATGCCGTGCGTTACTGGATGCAGCAGGAGAAGGTCGAGATGCCAAACCTCCTGGTCATCGTCGATGACCTGAGTCTGCCTGTAGGAGCCATCCGCATGAAGCAAAGCGGGAGTGCGGGAGGTCACAACGGCTTGAAACACATAGCCCAGATGCTTGGTACGGAGGCATACAACCGTTTGAAGTTCGGTATTGGGAATGATTATCCACGCGGACAGCAGATAGACTTCGTACTGGGTTGTTTCCCTGAAGAAGAAGAGAAGGTGGTAGAGGAGAAGGTACCGGTGGCTTGTGAAGCCGTCAAGGCCTTTGCGCTGAGTGGCATGGCCTTTGCCATGAATCATTATAATGGGAAATAGCCATGGCAGAAGGAACGGGAATCAACAAGGTGCTGACCTCCAACAAGGAGGCACGCATCGACAAGTGGCTGTGGGCCGCACGAATATTCAAGACACGCAGCATAGCCTCACAGGCGTGCAAGAAAGGACAGGTATCCTTGCGTGGCACCCAGCTCAAACCCAGCCGCATGGTGCGGGTGGGCGATGTCATCAGCGTACGCAAACCTCCCATTACCTATTCTTTCAAGATACTGCAGGCCATCGAGAACAGGGTAGGGGCCAAACTCCTTCCCGAGGTGCTGGAGAACGTTACCTCCCCCGAGCAGTATGAACTGTTGGAGATGTCCAAGATAAGCGGTTTCGTAGATAGGGCCAGGGGAACCGGCAGGCCCACCAAGAAAGAGCGTCGCAGCCTTGATGCCTTCGCCATGGAGGAAGCTGACGTGCCTCAGTTCTTCGGTGACCTTCCCATCTTCGAGTTTGACGATGACGAGGAGGATTGACGGGTTAAAGTGTGGCATTCACGTGCAAAAGGTGTCCGAAAAGCGTTCTGCAAGTCCTTTTTTATACTCTTTAGGTAAAAAACAGGCGGCAGAATTGCTCATTTCAGATATTTTTCCTAATTTTGTGCCGAAAGTACTCAACCAAATACCAACTTAATTAAACATTTTCTAAACATGAAACCAACACTTTTTCTCTTGGCAGCCGGTATGGGAAGCCGTTATGGCGGTTTGAAACAGCTTGATACCCTGGGTCCTCAGGGTCAGAGCATCATGGATTACAGCATCTACGATGCCATCCAGGCAGGCTTTGGCAAGATTGTATGGGTTATCCGCAAGGATTTCGAGGAGCAGTTCCGTACCCAGATTCTGTCCAAGTATGAGGGTCAGATTCCCTGTGAACTCTGTTTCCAGGCCCTCGATGCACTGCCCGAAGGCTTTACCGTGCCTGAAGGTCGTCAGAAGCCTTGGGGTACCAACCACGCTGTGTTGATGGGTAAGGAGGTTATCAATGAGCCTTTTGCCGTGCTGAACTGCGATGACTTCTACGACCGTGATGCCTTCATGGTGATGGGCAAGTTCCTCAGCGAGCTCCCCGAGGGCAGCAAGGGCAAGTACGCCATGGTAGGTTTCAGTGTGAGCAACACGCTGAGCGAGAGCGGTACCGTGAGCCGCGGTATCTGTGAGAACGATGAGGCTACACATCACCTGACTTCTGTCGTGGAGCGTACCAAGATAGAGCGTCATGACGGCGTGGTGCAGTATCTTGACGAGAACGACCAGTGGGTGAGCATTCCCGACAACACGCCCTGCAGCATGAACTTCTGGGGCTTCACTCCCGACTACTTCCAGTACAGCGAGGAGTATTTCAAGGAATTCCTCTCTGACCCCAAGAACCAGGAGAACCTCAAGAGCGAGTTCTTCATCCCCTTGATGGTGGATACCCTCATCAAGCGTGGTGAGGCTACCTGCGAGGTGCTGCCCACCACTTCCAAGTGGTTTGGCGTGACCTATCCCGAGGATCGTCCCGACGTAGTGGCCAAGTTGGCCAAGCTGCATGAGGATGGTCAGTATCCCGACAAGATGTTCTGATAACGGAAGTCAGAAAAGCATAAGGCGGGATACTACGGAACCCGCTATAAGAAAAATGAGGGGTGTGCTCAATGGGTACGCCCCTTATTGTGTGAGAAAAAGTGCGGAAAAAACTTGGTGGTTTCGGAAAAAAGTCGTACCTTTGCACCCGCGTTGAGGACTGAGTCATAGGAAAACCTTAGTAAAAGTATGGTTAACTCAGTGACAATCTGCGTGTTAATAGCGTCTGTCCTTCGAGAGAGAAGGAAGGTGTGGTTAGTGAATCGCAGTCAAAAGTGCCTCAGGTAAAATAAATAATTCATTTATCAACAATCAAAAAACAGTAGAAGAAAATGGAAACTCTAAGCTACAAGACCATTTCTGTCAACCGTGCACAGGCCCAGAAAGAGTGGGTGGTGGTTGACGCTACCGATCAGGTATTGGGCCGTTTGGCAAGCAAGGTTGCCAAGTTGCTCCGTGGTAAGTACAAGCCTACTTTCACTCCCAATGCTGACACCGGCGACAATGTGATTATCATCAACGCTGAGAAAATCAAGATTACGGGTAAGAAGATGACCGACAAGATGTACATCACCTACAGCGGTTATCCCGGTGGACAGAAGAAGCAGAGTGCTGCTGAGATTCTCGCTCGCCCCAACGGTGCCGAGAAGGTCGTTCGCAAGGCTGTCAAGGGTATGCTTCCCAAGAACAAACTGGCAGACCACCTGCTGGCCAACCTGTACATCTATGCAGGTGCCGAGCACAAGCAGGAAGCTCAGAGTCCCAAAACTATTGATATTAACCTCTACAAATAACAAGTGACGACAATGGAAACAGTTAATGCATTGGGTCGCCGTAAGAGCGCCGTGGCTCGCGTCTATGTTACCGAGGGTACCGGTAAGATTACCATCAACAAGAGAGATTTGACAGAGTATTTCCCCAGCAGCATCCTGCAGTATGTCGTAAAGCAGCCCCTCAACACCCTGGAGGCCGCAGAGAAGTATGACATCAAGGCTGTGCTGTGTGGTGGTGGTTTCACCGGTCAGTCACAGGCACTTCGTCTGGCTATCGCCCGTGCCCTGGTGAAGATCAACGCTGATGACAAGAAGGCACTTCGTGCTGAAGGCTTCATGACCCGCGATAGCCGTGAGGTAGAGCGTAAGAAGCCCGGTCGTCCCAAGGCTCGTCGTAGATTCCAGTTCAGCAAGCGTTAATACTTGCCTGGAAAGATATTGTTTAGCATCTAAACCAGAGGGATTCCTCATATTATATATATTATATATGGTAGGGGACTACCCGCTGGTTGATTCTAACACAAACGTGCAGCGGTCTTATGGCCTGCTGTGCAGGAATTAAAAAAGAAAGTAAACAAACTATCAAAACAGAAAGAACAATGTCAAGAACAAACTTTGAAACCCTGTTGGAGGCCGGTTGTCATTTCGGTCACCTCAAGAGAAAGTGGAACCCCGCCATGGCTCCCTACATCTTCATGGAGCGCAATGGTATTCATATCATCGACCTGCACAAGACGGTAGGTATGGTAGATCAGGCTGCTGAAGCCCTGAAGCAGATTGCCAAGAGTGGCAAGAAGATTCTCTTCGTGGCTACCAAGAAGCAGGCCAAGGTGGCTGTGGCTGAGAAGGCTTCCAGCGTCAACATGCCCTATGTCAACGAGCGTTGGGCTGGTGGTATGCTCACCAACTTCCCCACTATCCGCAAGGCTGTGAAGAAGATGGCCAACATCGACAAGATGACCCAGGATGGTACCTTCAACAACCTCTCAAAGCGTGAGATGCTGCAGATCAACCGTCAGCGTGCCAAGCTCGAGAAGAACCTCGGTTCTATCTCTGACCTGACCCGTCTTCCCTCTGCCCTCTTTGTGGTGGATGTCATGAAGGAGCACATCGCCGTAGCAGAGGCTAACCGTCTGGGTATTCCCGTATTTGCCATCGTAGATACCAACTCTAACCCCGACAACATCGACTTCGTAATTCCTGCCAACGACGATGCAAGCAAGAGCATCGATGTCATCCTGGGTGCCTGCTGCCAGGCTATTGCCGAGGGTCTCGAGGAGCGCAAGGCTGAGCGTGTGGATATGGAAGCTGCCGGAGAGGGCGAGGAGAACGAGGGTGCTGAGGCTCCCAAGCGTCGTCGCGCTCCCAAGGCTGAGGCTGCTGCTGAGGCTCCCGCTGCAGAGTAATTACGATGTGGCTCATACTGAGATAATCAGAAATAATTCAATACCCAACGAGTCAACATCATACGTGCTGGCTCGTTGGCATTTTAAAACCATTTAATCATAACTTACTACTATGGAAGTTACAATGAATGACATCAAGAAGCTCCGCGAGATGACCGGAGCTGGTTTGGCAGACTGCAAGAAGGCTCTTGCTGAGTCTGACGATATGGACGGAGCCGTGGCTTACCTCCGCAAGAAGGGTGCTGCCGTGGCTGCCAAGCGCAGCGACCGTGAGGCTTCTGAGGGTTGCGTGCTGGTGAAGGCTGAGAATGGTTTCGGCGCCATCATCGCCCTCAAGTGCGAGACCGACTTCGTGGCCAACAACGCTGACTTCGTGGCACTGACCCAGAAGATTCTGGACCTGGCCGTAGCCAACAAGTGCAAGACGCTGGATGAGGTGAAGGCTCTCGAACTGGATGGTCACACCATCGCTGAGGCTGTCACCAACCAGAGCGGTATCACCGGTGAGAAGATGGAGCTGGACGGCTACATGACCATCGAGGGTGACAACATCACCACCTACAACCACATGGGTCGCAATGGTCTCTGTGCCATGCTGAACCTCAACAAGAAGACTGAGGACGAAACTGTAGGCAAGAACATTGCCATGCAGATTGCCAGCGCTGCCCCCGTGGCTATCGATGAGAGCGGTGTTCCTCAGGAGGTTAAGGACAACGAGGTTGCCATCGCCATCGAGAAGACCAAGGCTGAGCAGGTACAGAAGGCTGTGGAGGCTGCCATCAAGAAGGCTGGTTTCAACCCCGCTCACTTCGACTCTGAGGACCACATGGAGAGCAACCAGACCAAGGGTTGGATTACCGCTGAGGATGTTGCCAAGGTGAAGGAAATCATCGCTACCGTATCAGCTGAGAAGGCTGCCAACCTCAACGAGGCCATGATTCAGAACATTGCCAAGGGTCGTCTGAACAAGTTCCTCAAGGAGAGCTGCCTCCTTTCTCAGGAGTACATCTGGGACAAGCAGTTCACTGTGGAGAGCTACCTCAAGTCTATCGACAAGGAGCTGACCATTACCGACTTCAAGCGCTTCACGCTGAAGGACTGATACGCTTTTCTCTTTGAAGAGAATATATTGCATCGGCAGGCTTTCGGGCTTGCCGATTGCTTTTTTAGATGGGTTCTGTCTGTTTCTTTGCTTTTTTCTCGACGCTTATCTTCACTTAAAATGGCAATTATGCCATTATTTACAGAATTTTCATTATCTTTGCGCACAAATTGTCCCTTATGAAGATATTTGCCGTAGGAATGAACTACCGTGAGCACAATAAAGAACTGGCTCACACGTTATATAATAAAGAGATTGATGAGGAGGCACCCTTTCAGGAACGTCCCCTCACCGACCTTACGGGTTGTCCTGTCATCTTCACCAAGTGTGATTCATCTTTGCTCAGGCCCGGCGCCCCTTTCTTTCTGCCCGCCTACACACAGCAGTGTGAGTATGAGACCGAACTGGTGGTACGCATCGGACACATGGGAAGGAGTATTCCAGAACGCTGGGTACACCGTTATGTGGATGCCGTCACGGTGGGCATAGACTTTACGGCCCGTGACCTACAGCGGCAGTTGACACAGAAGGGACTTCCCTGGGACCTGGCCAAGGGCTTTGACGGAAGTGCTGCCGTGGGAACGTGGATTCCCATGGCGGAGATAGATGACGTGCAGGACCTGCATTTCCATCTCGACCTCAACGGAAAGACGGTGCAGCGCGGGCATACGGCTGACATGATACATCCCGTGACCCGATTGGTCAGTTACATCAGTCAGTTCTTCATGCTCAAGACGGGTGACATCATCTATACGGGTACTCCCGCCGGCGTAGGCCCCGTACATATAGATGACCATCTGGAGGGGTATCTCGGTGACAGAAAAGTAATGGAATTTAATGTTAAGTGAAACAATGCGATCGTCTGAACATATTATCGTGAAAAAGTTCTTTTTCCTGTGTCTTGCTTTCCTGCTCCTTGCACCCGTGCAAGGAGCGAGGGCACAGCATGAGTTTTTCTATGTGGATTGGAAAAGCCTGCCTCTCGACAGCATCATACCTCGCTACACTGAGGTGATACCCTTGGAGAGTGACTACCGCCAGCATGACTACCAGGTACGTCTGCTGTTTCCCGAGTGGCAGGAGATGAGCCGTGAGGAGGCGCAGCAGATGGCTAAGTGGACCGATGAGGTGGCTGAAGAACTCAAGGTCAATACCTTCGTCGGCGTGAGCCGCGGTAAGGGAATGCTCGATGTGGATTTCGTTCCCGTAGTATGCCGCGAGGGCAAGTTCCTCAAGCTGCTGAGTGCCAAGATGCAGATAGAGGCCATCCCCCGTGAGGGCGCAGGCGCAAGGAAGGTGTCGGCGAGAACCAACGATAAGGTTACGGAACGCTACGTGCGCAAGAGTCGTCTGTCGGAAGGACGCTGGGTGAAGATAAGCATCAAGGAGGACGGTATGTATCGTCTTACCCGGGCGGCCCTGCAGAAGATGGGCTTCAAGAACCCCGACAACGTACATCTCTATGGATATGGAGGCCACCGGCTGGCTGAGGTGTCCAATCCGGCGAACGAATACGATGACCTGGAGGAGGTTCCCCTCTTCAAGCCCCGTGAGGGAGTCTGGCTCTTCTGGGGCAACGGACTCGTACATTGGGAGAACGGCACACGTATCTTCAATCCCTACGCTAACGAGGCATGCTATTTCCTTACAGAGGAAGACACCCCCTCCACCATTGCCGTCCTCGATGCCACAGGCAACAAGGTAGGAACACCCGTCTCCACCTTTACCGACTACCTTCTCTATGAGAAAGATGAGTTCGCCTACGGACAGCTGGGACGCAACCTCTTCGATGCCGTTGACTTCGGCAAGACCGGAAGCCATACCTATACCTTCGACATGCCTCTCTATGCCGGTGGCAACGAAAATCTTACCGTGGTCTTCACGGCGGCTGCTGAAGGACCGACTCCTGTCGATGTGCAGGTGAATGGCACCCTCGCAGGATCGATGAATATTCCGGCGCTGGGAGACTACCAGTGTGGTACGAGTTCCAAGAAGACATTTCCGATAAGCAGTTACGATGCGGGTACAAGCTGGCGCGTCAAACTCTCTTCAGCCACCGTGCATACGGCCCATCTGGATTACCTGGCCCTGAGTTTCGACCGGGAGATTCATGCCGTGGATGGTTTTCTGGCTTTCTCTACCAAGAGGAGCGGAGCCGGAACGCTCTGCGTGAAGGGCTATGACGAGTGGTGCGAGGTGATGCAGTTGGGACAACCCGGTGAACCAGCCGCCCTGGTCAAGGGCTGGACGGTGGGCAAGGACTCCCTGCTGTTCAATACCGATGACCTTACCCGTCGCTATGTCTGCTTCAGCACGGAGCATGCCTATCCCGAACCTACCGTGGTCGGTGAGGTGGAAAACCAGAACCTCCATGCTCTCGACTCCCTCGACATGGTCATCATCATTCCCGAGAGCGGCAAACTCCGTGCGCAGGCTGAGCGTCTCGCCCAGGTACACCGTGCAGTGGATGGTCTTCGTGTCGAGGTGGTGCGTGCCGACCAGGTCTATAACGAGTTCAGCAGTGGAACCCCCGATGCCACCGCCTACCGCCGTCTGATGAAGATGCTCTACGACCGTGCCGATGGTGATGACACTGTCATGCCACGCTATCTGCTGCTCATGGGTGCCTGCTCATTTGACAACCGCATGCTGACCACTCTCATGCGCGGGGCCAATCCCAAGGATTACCTCCTGTGCTTTGAGAGCGAAGAGTCGTTCAGCGATACCCGCAGCTATGTCATGGAGGACTATTTTGGACTCCTTGATGACGGAGAGGGTACCAGTCTCACCCGCGAGAAGACAGACCTGGCTGTGGGGCGTTTCCCCGTGACGACGGCTGAGGAAGCACGCATCATGGTGGACAAGGTCGTGGATTTCGCTGAGAACCGCCATGCCGGAGCATGGAAGAACATCGTGATGATGCTGGGCGATGACGGTGACAGGAACAGTCACATGGACTATTGTGACGAGGTGGCCGAATTGATTCTGCAGAACAATCCCGAGATAGAGGTACGCAAGGTGATGTGGGATGCCTATACCCGCGTATCTACCACGTCCAGCAATACCTATCCCGAGGTGAAAGCCGCGATAAACAAACAGTTGGAGGAGGGTGTCATGCTGATGAACTATACCGGTCATGGGGCTCCCTACGTGCTGAGCCATGAAGTGGTGTGGCAGACGGAAGACATTGAATCCTTCAAGGGCAAACACCTTCCTGTCTGGTTCACGGCGGCCTGTGATGTGGCTCCCATGGATGCCACCACGAGGAACATTGGCGTGCAGGGTGTACTCAACGAGGGAGGCGGTGCGTTGGCCTTCATAGGCACTACGCGTACCGTCTATGCCACCAACAACAGGAACCTGAACCGCTACTTCTCTACCTACCTGTTCGGCAAGGACGAGGGAGGCAAGAGAATCCGACTGGGTGATGCCCTGCGCAGAGCCAAGGTGTCGCTGGTTGAAAGCGAACGTACCAACCTGGAGAACAAGTTGCAGTACGTGCTGCTGGGTGACCCTGCCCTCCTGATAGGTGCTCCGCTGGAGCGGGTGCGCGTGGATGCCATCGTGGATGCCGTGACGCGGCAGCCTGTTGACCGTCTCAGTGCCGGTATGAAGGTACTGTTGAAAGGCTCTGTCGTGGATGCCAGTGGAGCGGAGATGCCCCAGTTCAATGGCGTGGTTACGGCCCGTCTTTTCGATTCCATGGACACCATCACCTGCCGTCGCAATGATACGACCATACCAGAGGCATTCCAGTTTACTGACCGCAGTTCCATGCTTTATTCTGGACGCGACTCCGTACGTAATGGGCAGTTCATCCTGAATATCATGGTGCCCAAGGACATCAAGTACAGCAACGGAGTCGGTCGCGTGGTGCTCTATGCCATCAACGACTCGCTGAACGTCGAGGCCAATGGCTACTCTGAGGATTTCACCATAGGAGGCATGGTCGATTATACTGATACCGAGGGTCCCAGCATCCTGCTGGCACTGAACGGGGAGAGCGAACTGGGTGGCAAGGCCGTCAACGCTACGCCCTACCTTACCGTCGAACTGGCAGATTCCAGCGGTATTAATGTATCCGGCAATGGTATCGGACATGACATCCTGCTCACCATCGACAACAATCCCGAATGGACCCTGGTACTCAATGACTACTACGAGGCAGACTTCGGTGACTTCACACGTGGCCGCCTTACCTGCGTCCTGCCGCAGTTGCCGGAGGGAACCCACACCTTTTCACTCCGTGCCTGGGACCTTCTCAACAACACTTCCGTGGCGGGTATGGAGTTCAAGGTGGACCATTCCACCAAGCCGCATATCGTGCAGCTCGTCACCACGCCTAATCCCGCCGTCACCAGCACCACCTTTGTCCTGACGTGCGACTTGCCTGGCTCAGAGACAGACTACCTCATCGAAGTCTTCGACTTTGCCGGATGCCGCCTCTGGATGCACCAGGGACATGGCCGCAGCGACACGGGACAGTTCCTCATTCCATGGAACCTGTCGGTGGGTAGCGGCAACGGACGCATCAGTCCGGGTGTCTATCTCTACCGTGCTACTCTCCGCGTGGGCAACAGTACGCAGGTGACCAAGTCCAGAAGGTTGGTGGTAAATTAATCCCTTTGATGCAATAAAAGCGCCATAGCTACGTTTATATATATTGTATTTCGAATATATCAAAGACAAAATGACAAAGAATAGAAGAATCTGGCTGACCCTGCTCCTGGCATGTATTGCGGTCGGCGTGATGCGTGCTCAGGACAAGCAGAATATGTTCAACCCTGTCAATTTCGGCGTGACGTCTCTGGCCATTGCGCCTGATGCACGTGCCGGTGCCATGGGTGACGTCGGTGCGGCCACCGAGGCAGACGCCAACTCTCAGTACTGGAACCCTGCCAAGTACCCCTTCAACATTGCCCGTGCGGGTGTCTCTGCGAGCTACACGCCTTGGTTGCGCAAGCTGGTCAACGACATCAACCTGGCCAACCTGGCCGGTTTCTACCGTATCGGTGACTATTCTGCCCTGAGTGCCTCGCTTCGCTATTTCTCGCTGGGTGAAGTCTTTCTCAGCGAGGATGAGGATGCCATGAGCATCAGTCCGTATGAGTTCTCCTTTGACCTCGGTTACAGCCGTATGCTCAGTGAGTGTTTCTCCATGGGTGTGGCTCTCCGCTTCATCTACAGTGACATCACCTACGACTATACCGCCGAGTCCAGTGCCGGCAAGGCTTTTGCTGCCGACATTGCCATGTACCGCAACGGCTATTTCATGATGGGCAACCGTGAGTGCAGTCTGGCATGGGGTTTGAACATCAACAACATCGGTTCGAAAATCAGTTACGGAGGCGATGACAATGCAGAGTTCATTCCCACCAACCTCCGTCTGGGTATCAACCTCACCATCCCTTTCAACGACTATAACCGTTTCTCCATCTCGGCCGACGCCAACAAGTTGCTCGTGCCTACCTATCCCAAACAGGAGGAAGGTGAGAGCGAGGAGGAATATACCGACCGCGTGCAGCGCGAGTATTACGATGTGTCGCCCATATCGGGTATCTTCAAGAGTTTCGGAGATGCACCCAACGGTTTCAAGGAGGAGATGCAGGAGATACAGTGGAGCCTGGGTATGGAATACACCTACAATGACCGTTTCAGCCTCCGTGCCGGATACCACCACGAGGCAGCCAATAAAGGTAACCGCAAGTACTTCACGGCCGGTGCAGGTTTCCACATGAGTATCTTCACCATCGATGCAGCCTACGTGTTCAGTACCAGCCAGAGCAACCCCCTGGACCAGACCATGCGTTTCACCCTCGGCTTTGACCTGGATGGCATAAAGGATATGTTCAGTACCAAGCGCAGGAGATAAGGCTTCCGGCCAGTAATGGATGCGGGATTATTAATTCACAATTAATAACTTAAAAACAAAAAAGTCGATAGCTTGATGCCTTTTGTCAGTGGCACGCTGTCTGTTGCCAAAAGCTTGATGGCTTTTATCAATTATCAATTGTTATGGTTCGTGTAGGAATGGGATATGATGTCCACCAGTTGGTGGGACGTCGTGATTTGTGGTTGGGAGGCATCAAGATAGCGCATTCCCATGGTCTTTGGGGACACAGCGATGCCGATGTCCTCATCCACGCCATCTGTGACGCATTGCTGGGAGCTGCCAACATGCGTGACATAGGGTATCATTTTCCTGATACCAGTCAGGACTTCAAGGGGATAGACAGCAAGATACTCTTGCGCAAGACCGTAGAACTCATTGCCACCAAGGGGTACAAGGTCGGCAATATAGACTGCACCGTGTGTGCGGAGGCTCCCAAACTCAATCCCCATATCCCAGTCATGCAGCGTACCCTCGCTGAGGTGATGGGGGTAGATGAAGATTGTGTGTCCATCAAGGCCACGACAACAGAGAAACTCGGCTTCACTGGTCGCCAGGAAGGTATCTCTGCCTACGCAGTGGCATTGATAGAGAAGTGAGGTGACGTTTGACTTTCCACCTCACTTGTAGTAACCCTTGGCCTGAATCTCTTCCCACACCTTGGGATGCAGCCATTCTCCCTGGCAAGTGCCGCGGGCAATGGCGTGGCGTATGTCCGTGCTGCTGATGGGGTAGAGCGGTGCGTTGACGAGTTGCACTCCCTGGGGCAGGGTGGCAGGGTCGATGTCGTACCCTTCGCGAGGATATACCAACAGGGTGTGGTGTGCCATGATTTCCTCCGGTTGATACCAGCGTGGAAAGGCCAGCCAGTTGTCGGCCCCAATGACCAGTACGAATTCCCTGTCGGGGTAGGTGCTTCGCAGGGCCTCCAGCGTGTGCACCATGTAGGAAGGTCGCGGCATGTGCATCTCGAAGTCGCTTACCCGAAGCGTGCTTTTTTCCTCTACGGCCAGTCGGGCCAGGTTAAGCCTGGCGGCATCATCGAGCAACGTCGTGTCCTGTTGTTTAAGGGGATTGAGGGGAGAAACGAGAAACCACAGTTCCTCCACGTAACCCTCTTGGCAGAGCCAGTCGCCCAGGGAGGTGTGCCCCAGGTGTATGGGGTTGAAAGAACCGCCATAGATGGCAGTTCTCTTTTTCCCACTTGTGTTTTTGACGTCTTTCATTGTCGCTTCGTCCATGAGACACGGCTTAGAGCGTGTGCAGTTCGCCTGTCACGGAGTCCATGATGTAGCCACGCACGATGATGTCCTTGGGCACCAAGGGGTGGTTTTTCACCAGATCTACCGTTTCGAGCACCGCTGCTTCCGTGTCATCAAAGCCATGCAGCCACGACTCCAGGTCGATGCCGCAATGCTTCATCAGGGTGATATGCTCGTCATCGATGCCGCGTTCCTTCATCAGGTGCAGCATCTCCGCACCGTCCATGCCGTTCACGCCACATCCTGTATGGCCGATGATCATCACTTCGTTGACTCCCAGTTCGTAGATGGCCACCAAAAGGGAACGGATGGTGGAGTCGAAGGGGTTGGTGATGGTTCCTCCTGCATTCTTGATGATCTTCACATCCCCGTTCTTGATGCCCAGGGCCGCAGGAAGGAGTTGTACCAGACGGGTGTCCATGCACGTCACGATGGCAATCTTCTTGTCGGGGTATTTGCTGGTGTGGAATTCCTTGTAGGCTTCCGAAGATACGAATTGCCGGTTGTAGGCCAGCATTTTGTCTATTTCAGTCATAGTTGCTTAGTTGAGGGTTATAGTAGTAGGGGGGGGGACCCAGCGGAAAACCGCCGGGTACGGTGGTAAGGGCAGGGGCGATGGTGTGACAGTAGGGGAGGGGGAATGAGGGAAATCAGTCCAGGAAGTCCTGAATGAGGCTGAGCGTTTCCTCCTTGGCCTTGTCGAGGTCATCGTTTACCACGATGTGGTCAAAGTCCTTGGCAAAGGTCATCTCGTAGGCAGCCTTGCTGAGACGTTCCTCAATCTTCTCCATGGAGTCCGTGGCTCTTCCGATGAGCCTGCGGCGGAGTTCCTCCACCGAGGGTGGTTGAATGAATAGGCTCTTGGCCCGGTCTCCGAAGTATTTCTTGATGTTTACTCCTCCCTTTACATCCACGTCGAATACCACGTTGAAGCCTTCCGCAAGCTGACGCTCTACGGCCTCCTTCAGCGTGCCGTAGTAGAGGCCCGCATAGACCTCCTCATATTCCAGGAACTCCCCCCTCTCTATGCGTTCCTTGAACTCTTGTGAGGTGAGGAAGAAATACTCTACGCCATGTTTCTCCGTTCCCCGCGGTGCCCGACTGGTGGCACTGATGCTGAAAGCCAGTCTCAGTTCCGGGTGCTCTTTCATGAGCCATTGTACTATGGTGCTTTTCCCGCTCCCTGATGGAGCACTGAATATCAGTAGTTTTCCCATTGCTGTATTTCTTTTAAAGCACGTTCAGTACCTGTTCCTTGATTTGTTCCAGTTCATCCTTCATCTTCACCACGATGTTCTGCATCTCAGCCTGGTTGGACTTGCTGCCCGTGGTGTTGATTTCCCGTCCCATCTCCTGTGCGATGAATCCCAGTTTCTTTCCCTGTCCGTGTCCCTCCTCCATGGTCTGGCGGAAGTAAGCCAAGTGGTTGGTGAGTCGCTGTTTCTCCTCGTTGATGTCCAGTTTCTCAATGTAGAATATCATCTCCTGTTCGAGCCTTCCCCTGTCGTACTCCACGTTGGGTATGCTCTGCAGTCCTTCTTCGAGTCTCTGGCGAATCTTCTCTGTGCGGCTCTTCTCGTAGGGCTCGATGCTTTGCAGCAATGCGGCGATATTGTCAAGTTTCTCCTCGAACTTACGCTGCAGTGCCTCTCCCTCCTGCCGGCGGAAATCCTGTATCTGTATCAGGCAAGCCTTCACTACGTCGCGTGCCACAATCCATTCCTCTTCGGCCAGCTGTTGCACCTCATTGCGCTGCATTACATCGGGCATTCTCATCAAGGCCGTCCAGTAGTCGGTGGGTTCAGGAATCTGCTGTTCCTCACATACCTTCTTGATCTGCAGGTAGTAAGCCTTCATCAGTTCTGCGTTCAGCGGTGTCTCGGCGGCAGTCTCTTCCTTTTCTATCCAAAGGTTGAATTCCACTTTTCCGCGTTCCATTGCCTGGGATATCATACTGCGCACCTCCATCTCCTTTTCGCGGTAGATAGGTGCGACGCGTACGCTGAGGTCGAGTGCCTTGCTGTTGAGCGACTTTACCTCAGCCGTAATCTTTTTGTCTTGGTAAACGGCAGTAGCCTTGCCGTAGCCTGTCATGGATAGTATCATCTTTTTTTTCACTATTTTCTGCAAAAGTACTAAAAATTGCGGAAATTGTTGTAAATTTGCAGCGAAAAATAGAAATAAACTGTCGATGGCGTGTATTTTGCATATAGAAACGAGTACAAAAGTGTGTTCCGTGGCCGTAAGTGAGGATGGAAAAGTCATCTTTGAGAAGACCGACCAGGAAGGACCTTCCCATGCCGTGTCATGCGGTGTCTTTGTCGATGAAGCCCTCTCCTTTGCTGAGAGTCATGCCATACCGCTCGATGCCGTGGCCGTGAGTGAAGGCCCGGGCAGTTACACCGGTCTGCGCATCGGTGTGAGCATGGCCAAGGGCGTCTGCTACGGACGCCGTGTCCCCCTGCTGAGTGTCAGCACCCTGAAACTGCTGTGCGTCCCCGTACTCCTCTTCCACGAGGAGATACCTGAGGATGCCCTCTTTGTTCCCATGATAGATGCCCGCCGCATGGAAGTCTATGCTGCCGTCTATGACCGGGCCCTGCGCGAGGTGCGCGGCATTCAGCCTGACATCGTCACGGCAGAGACCTATCAGGAATACCTGGAGCGCGGTCCTGTGTGCTTTTTCGGCGACGGTGCCGCGAAATGCCAGTCCGTCATCACCCATCCCAACGCCCTCTTCCTCCCCGGCATCCATCCGTTGGCCAAGTACATGCATCCGCTGGCCGAGCGTGACCTGATGCAGGGCCAGACCCGCGACGTTGCTTACTTCGAGCCCTTCTACCTGAAGGAGTTCGTGGCCACCAAGAGCCGCGACCTGCTGCGGGCAGAACTGTGAGAGCATTGTGCGGCCCACGTCAGTGGGTCGTCAGATACATCACCCAGAGAAAAACAGAAAACAGAAGAAGACATGCAATATAATACCCAACGAGACAAGTTGTGCATGCCCGAGTATGGGCGTGTCATCCATGACATGGTGCGCCATGCCATGAGCATCAGCGACAAGGAGAAGCGACAGCGATGTGCGCAGAGCATCATCGAAGTGATGGCCAACAAGCAGCCGGAACTCCGCAAGCAGGACGATTTCCGCAAGAAGCTCTGGGACCATCTGGCCTACCTCTCCGGTTACCAGCTCGATGTCGATTATCCCTATCCCGTGACACGTCTGGATGCAGAGACCTTGCGTCCCACTCCCTTGTCCTATCCTGCCAAGCAAATCCGCAACCGTCATTACGGCTACCTCACGGAGCAGTTTCTCGACCAGCTGGAAAAGATGGAGCCCGGCAATGAGCGCACGGCCCTGCTCTCCCTGATGGCCAACCAGATGAAGCAGTCACTCTTTGACTGGAACCGCGATGCCATGGATGCAGGCAAGATAGCCTCCGACATTGCCCGTTACACCCACGGGAGTGTCAACCTTGACATCAGTGAGTTCAAGTTCCGCAACGTGGTGCAGAGCAGTCAACCCCATCCAGGAAAGAAAAAGAAGAAGAAGTAAATGGCAGCATTTATCATAGAAGGCGGCCACGCACTCCGTGGCGAGATAGTGCCTCAGGGAGCCAAGAACGAGGCACTCCAGGTACTCTGTGCCACCTTGCTCACCAGTGACCCGGTCCGCATCCAGAACGTACCCGACATCAGTGATGTCAACAACCAGATATCCCTGCTCCGTGACATGGGCGTGAAAGTCACCCAAAATGCCCCCGGCGACTATACCTTCCAGGCCGATAGCGTAGATACCGCTTACGTCGAGAGTGACGAGTTCCTGGAGCGTTGCAGCAAGTCGCGTGGCAGCATCCTCTTCATCGGTCCCATGGTAGCCCGTTTCGGACGTGCTGCGGTGGCCAAGCCCGGAGGCGACAAGATAGGCCGCCGCCGTCTGGACACCCATTTCCTGGGCATCCACAAGTTGGGAGCCACCTTCCATCATGACACGGAGCGCGGTGTCTTCCACATCCACGCCCCTCGTCTGGAGGGAACCTACATGCTGCTGGACGAGGCTTCGGTGACCGGTACGGCCAACATCATCATGGCTGCCGTCCTGGCCAAGGGTGTCACCACCATCTACAATGCCGCCTGTGAACCCTACATCCAGCAACTCTGCCACCTGCTCAATGCCATGGGAGCCTGCATCAGCGGCATTGCCAGCAACCTGCTTACCATTCAGGGTGTGGACAGCCTGCATGGGGCAGAGCACCGCATACTGCCCGACATGATTGAGGTGGGCAGTTTCATCGGCATGGCAGCCATGGTGGGCGACGGAGTGCGCATCAAGCAAGTCGGTTACGGACAGTTGGGCATCATTCCTTACACCTTCCGCCGCTTGGGCATTACCGTCCAGCATGAAGGCGATGACATCTACATCCCCCGTCACGACCATTACGAGATAGACTCCTTCATCGATGGTTCCTTCATGACCTTCAGCGATGCCCCCTGGCCGGGACTTACCCCCGACCTCCTGAGCGTGCTCCTGGTGGTCAGCACGCAGGCCAAGGGCAGCGTGCTCATTCACCAGAAGATGTTCGAGAGCCGCCTCTTCTTCGTCGATAAACTCATTGACATGGGAGCCCAGATAATCCTGTGCGACCCCCACAGGGCCGTGGTGGTAGGGCATGACAAGGAGTTGCCCCTGAGGGCAGCCCGCATGACGAGCCCCGACATCCGTGCAGGTATTGCCCTGCTCATTGCTGCCATGAGTGCGCAGGGTACGAGCCGGATAGAGAACGTAGGACAGATAGACCGCGGTTACCAGGACATCGAGGCCCGCCTGAATGCCCTGGGAGCCAAGATACGCAGGGAATGATGAAAGAGAGTGAAGTATATCATATAGGTACGCTCACGCGCGTGCATGGACTTAGAGGGGAGGTCAACTTCTCCTTTACCGATGACGTGTGGGACCGTGTAGATGCCTCTTACCTGGTGCTCCGGGTGGATGGCATCCTCGTGCCCTTCTTCATGGAGGAATACCGCTTCCGCAGTGACACGGTGGCCCTGGTCAAGTTCCTGGATATCGAATCCGCCGACGAGGCCCAGGAGTATGTGGGCTGCGAGGTCTTTTTCCCCTACGCGCTGACTCCCGACGAGGCTCCCGACTCGTTCCGTTGGTCATCGTTCTGCGGCTTCCGCATCCAGGATGAGCATTGTGGCCTGCTGGGTACGGTCACCCAGGTGGATGACAGCACCAGCAATGTCCTTTTCTATGTGCAAGGAGAGAAGGGCGAACGGATGATTCCAGCCGTGGAGGACTTCATCGCGGATATCGACTACCAGGCACGCACCGTCACCATGCGTTTGCCCGAAGGTCTGCTGGAACTGAACGAATGAGAAGAGAATGACAAAATAGAAAGCCAATAGAACAATAACGAAAGAATGAAAAAAAGAATAGCGATACTCGGTTCGACGGGCAGCATCGGTACCCAGGCCCTGCAGGTCATCGAAGAACATGCTGACCTCTTCGAGGCCCGTGTACTTACCGCAGGCCGTAATGCCGAACTGCTCGTGGAGCAGGCACGTAGGTTCCTGCCCCAGTGTGTGGTCATTGCCGATGAGGCAAGGTATGACTATGTGCGTGAAGCCCTGGCAGATACCGATGTGCAGGTCTATGCCGGAGCCGATGCTCTCTGCCAGGTCGTAGAGCTCCCCAGTGTAGATATGGTGCTCACCGCCCTGGTGGGCTTCAGCGGTCTGCGTCCCACCCTGTCAGCCATCCAGGCCCGCAAGCCCATTGCCCTGGCCAACAAGGAGACCCTTGTGGTGGCCGGTGAGTTGGTTACGCGCCTTGCCCTGGAGCATCATGTTCCCCTGCTCCCCGTGGATAGTGAACATTCGGCCATCTTCCAGAGCATGATGGGCGAGGAGGCTGCACCCGAGAAAATTATCCTCACCGCCTCGGGCGGTCCTTTCCGTTCCTTCACCCTCGACCAGCTCTCTCAGGTGACACCCGAGCAGGCCCTCCGTCATCCCAACTGGGACATGGGAGCCAAGATAACCATCGACTCCGCCACGATGATGAACAAGGGTTTTGAGGTCATCGAGGCCAAATGGCTTTTCGGCATGGAAGCCAAGGACATCGAAGTCGTGGTACACCCCCAGAGTGTCATCCACAGTGCCGTGCAGTATGCCGACGGAGCCGTGAAGGCCCAGCTTGGCGTGCCCGACATGCGAGTGCCTATCCAGTTAGCTATGAGCTATCCCCGGCGCCTCGCCAGTTCGTTTCCCCGTCTGGACTTCTTCAGCGTGGGAAGCCTCACCTTCGAGCAGCCCGACCAGGAGCGGTTCCGCTGTCTGGCTCTTGCCTACGAAGCCCTGCGGCGTGGCGGCAACATACCCTGCGTGCTCAATGCCGCCAACGAGGTTGTCAACCTGGCCTTCCGTCAGGGACGCTGCGGTTTCCTCCAGATGGCCGAACTCATAGAGCGCACCCTGGAGACGATACCCTTCCGCAAGGACAACACCCTGGAGGACTATCTGGCCTGTGATGCCGAGGCGCGCCGTGTGGCAGCGTCATTCCTGAACTGATTCTTAAAACCAATTCATACAAAGACAAAAACATGGATGTATTCTTGATCAAAGCCGCCCAGCTGCTCTGCTGCCTCAGCCTTCTGGTGGTCCTGCATGAGGGCGGACACTTCTTCTTCTCCAAGCTCTTCAAGGTGCGTGTCGAGAAGTTCTACCTCTTCTTCAATCCCAAGTTTCACCTCTTCAGCACCAAGGACAAGTGGTTTGCCAAACGCTTCCCCCGCATAGCTGCCAACGAGACGGAATACGGCATCGGATGGATTCCCCTGGGTGGATATGTCAAGATAGCCGGCATGATAGACGAGTCTATGGACACCGAACAGATGAAGCAGCCCGCCAAGCCCGATGAGTTCCGTTCTCAGGCCGTGTGGAAACGCTTCTTCATCATGGTGGGTGGCGTGCTCATGAACCTCCTCACCAGTTTCGTCATCTACTGTGCCGTAATGCTGGTGTGGGGCATGGAGGTCGTTCCCATGCAGCATGTCAAGACGGGTTTCGTCTTCAATGAAGCCGGTCACCAGATGGGTTTTGTGGATCGTGACATCCCGGTGGCCATCAACGGCGAACCCCTCCAGTACTGGAACTCCAGCATCCTGCGTACCCTGAGTGAAGCCCGTGAGGTGACCGTCCTGCGAGGAGGGCGTAAGGTGACCTTCCAGGTGCCTGAGGACCATCCCGACATGCTGGAGATGGCCGAGATGACACCTCCCATCATGACCGCCTTCGTCCCTGCCGACATAGACTCCGTAGTGCCCGACGGACCAGCTTTCAAGGCTGGTCTCGTACCGCATTCCCGCATTACCGCCGTCAACGGCACCCGTGTGCGCTGCTGGGCAGACTTTGACAGCATCACTACACGCATCCAGGACAAGCTGGCCGTTCCCTGCAGCCCTGCCGACTCCCTGGCCCTGCGCACCATGGTCATCAGCCACTACCGCCACTCTGACAAGGGGGCTCAGTTGAGCTATACCGACACCCTTCACCTGGGACCCGACTATCGCCTGGGCATCCTCAAGAGTCAGCTGACCCAGTATGTCAAGGTCGATACCATCGGCAACAGCCTGGTTCAGTGCGTACCTGCCGGACTCAGCTACGGCTGGAACCAGCTCACGGGCTATGTCCATGACCTGAAGTACGTCTTCACCAAGAAGGGAGCCCAGAGCGTGGGGTCCTTCATCACCATAGGCAGCATCTTCCCTGCCACCTGGGACTGGCGTGCCTTCTGGCATCTCACCGCCCTCATCAGCATCATCCTGGCTGTCATGAACATCCTGCCCATCCCCGGACTGGACGGAGGGCATGTCATGTTCCTGCTCCTTGAGGCCATCATGGGGCGTCCTCTCGGCGAGAAGGCCCAGACCGTCTTCGAGTACATCGGCATGGGACTGCTCCTTGCCCTCA
>CALZGT010000008.1 GCA_945787235.1 uncultured Prevotellaceae bacterium | reverse complement strand
CAAGTCATAGTTCATAGTTCATAGTTAAAATCGGAGTTGAACTATGCACTCGAAAGAACTATGAACTATGAACTGATTACTGTTCCGCCTCTTCCGAGGGTCTTATGTCCACAATCTGCAGTTGTACCTCACCGCGTTTGTGCGTATTTTCCTCTATGGTATAGGCAATGCCAAACGAGTGCTTGCTTTTGATGTATCTAACCTGGGAACTCTGTCCGAATGCTATTCCGTTCATGACATTGTGACTCTTGTTGTCCACCAACTCCAGTTTGATGTGCTCCTGTTCACGTCCCACCACCTTGCTTGTTCCATAGTCATAGACCTGCATAGAGCAGAAGATGGGCTTGGGATTGTTGGGTCCGAAGGGATAGAACCGTTTCAGGTCGTTGAAGAACTTCCGGTTGATGTCCTTGAAGTCCAGTGTGCTTTCAATGTCGAGTTGTGCACTGATTTGCTCCTGTGTGATGTGCTTCTCCACGTAAGCCTCGAAGCGTCTCTTGAACTCAGGAATGTTCTCGACTTTGAGAGAGAGTCCTGCGGCATAGGTATGGCCGCCAAAGTTTTCCAAGATGTCTCGACAACTATCAATAGCCTTGTAGATGTCGAAACCACTTACTGAACGTGCGGAACCTGTGGCAATGTCATCGGTACGGGTTAGTACCACAGAGGGTCTGAAATATATTTCCGTGAGCCTTGATGCCACGATGCCTATCAGTCCTCGATGCCACTGCTCATTGTAGATGACGATGGAGTGCGGCTCATTCTGGTGGTCAATCCCCTCCACAATCCTGTTGGCCTGTTCTGTCATGCTTTTGTCCAGGTCCTTGCGCTGCTCGTTGAAGTCGTTGATGAGCTTCGCCTTTCTATGAGCGGCGACAGGGTCTTTCTCTATGAGCAGTGACACAGCCATCTTGCCGTTCTGCATGCGTCCGGAGGCATTGATGCGTGGGCCTATCTTGAAGATGATGTCGTTCATCGTTATCTCCTTCTCATTCAGCCCGCATGTATCCAGGATAGCCCTTACACCCACGCTGGGGTTGTTGTTCAACTGCCTCAGGCCTTGGTAGGCCAGTACGCGGTTCTCGCCCAGGATGGGGACAATGTCTGAGGCGATGCTGATGGCGCAGAGGTCGAGCAGGGGAATGAGCTGGCTGAACTCAATGCCGTTGTCAAGGGCAAATGCCTGCATGAACTTGAAACCGACACCACAGCCAGAGAGGTCCTTGTAGGGGTAGGTGGCATCCTCCCTTTTGGCATTGAGGATGGCCACGGCAGGCGGCAGTATGTCATCGGGCACATGATGGTCGCAGATGATGAACTCGATACCCAGCGACTTGGCATACCCGATTTCTTCTATGGCCTTGATACCGCAGTCCAGAACGATGACGAGTTTTACGCCCGTCTCGAAGGCATAGTCCACCCCTTTATGTGAAACACCATACCCCTCCTCGTTGCGGTCGGGGATATAGTAATCCACATTAGAGTAGAACTGTTGCAGGAACTTATAGACCAATGCCACGGCCGTGCATCCATCAACGTCATAGTCGCCATATACCAGGATTCTTTCCTTCTTCCCCAGAGCCTCGTTGAGCCGCTTCACCGCCTTGTCCATGTCGCGGAAGAGGAAGGGGTCGAGAAGTTCGTTGAGTTGGGGTCGGAAGAATCGCCGTGCTTGCTGTGCATTGCAGACCCCACGCCTCATGAGCAGCCATCCAAGTACTGGATTGATGTCCAGCTCATGGGCCAGGGCCTTTGCTTTTTCCTTTTGTTCTTCAGTAGGTGGTTGATATTTCCACTGGTAGTTCATCAGATGCCTAACTTCTTTCGGATGTCGGCGGGTACAGCATTCTTGTTGATGATGATGTTCATGGTCTTGTAGGCCACGTAGGGCTTGCTCACATACCAGAATCCCTTGAAGGGTCCGTAGTCACCCCATGAGTTCTTCATCATGAAATACTCCTTGCCGTTCTGATCCTTGGCGATGCCGTAAATCTGCATGCCGTGGTCATCCGTCGTTGTCCAGTTGTCATATCCCTCCTGGCGCATCTCCTGGGTGATGGTCTTCTCGCCGGCGTTGTCGCTCTGAGTAATCTTGGCACCTGCCTTCTCTCCTGTCCAACGGCTCTGGTCGCTGCCCACACCTGCTGAGGACTTCACGTCGGGTACGGTAGCCACACAGCGGTTCTTGCCGGTGCGACGGCTGAAGCCGTCCTCACTCACGTCAGCTCCCCAGGCAAAGGTCCATCCATTCTTCACGCTCTCCTCCATGACGCGCATGAACTCGTCCAGAGGCAGGTTGTAGCTGCTGGCCCAGCGCCAGTTGTCCTGGATTTCAAGGATGAAACTCTCGTAGAAGGGATGGTGCGTGTAACTCGTCAGAGAAACGTAGTCGTTGGGGTCGAGGGTGAGGTACTCCTTCACGAACGACTTAGGAGTATATTTCTTGCCTTTGTACTCGAACTCCTCGGGACACTGTCCGAAGTAGTTGTCCACCATGCTCTGTACGTTCTTCTTCCAGGCTGGATTCACCTTCTTGGCCTCAGAACCAGAGATGGCCTTGATGTAAGCCTCCATGGGAGGGAAGAAGGTGGTGAAATTGAAGAGTGAGTCACCATAGAGCGTAGTGGGGTAGGGCATGATGCCCTCGGGAATGAGACCGTAGTTCTTCATGCAGAAGATGGCATCGTAGAAACTGCCACCCTGGCTGAAACTGGCATCTCCGTGGGTACGCACGTTGCGGTCAGCACGGTCAATGTACGTCTTGCTCACGAGGAAAGACTCGCAGAGGTCGATGTCCTTCATCTCAGGGTGCTTCTTGATGATTTCGCTCTCCAGGAATGCCAGGGAAGAGTAGGCCCAGCAAGTACCAGAATTATTCTGGTTCTTGATGCTGGTCACAGGGTTCTCTACGATGGGAGTGAAGATGAGAGAATCCTTGTCGATCTTGGGTTCCTTCTTCTTGGCTCCTGCTGCTGAGAGCATTACAAGTGCTGCTACAGCCAATGTCATTGCTTTCTTCATTGTCTTTATGTTTTTTTGATTAATATTGTCCGGTTGTGACAGGCATCGCTGTCTGGTAAGTGAGGCTGGTCATCTGCTGGCCAGGAACTCCTCTACGTCCTTGGTGTGGTAAGGTATGAGTTTGTCGCCCAGGAAGCGGCATCCCTCCTTGGTGATGAGGATGTCATCCTCCAGGCGTATGCCTCCGAAGTCCTTGTAGGTCTCCAAGAGGTCAAAGTTCAGGAAGTCCTTGTTGATGCCCTTGGCGTGCCATTCATCAATGAGTGCAGGGATGAAATAGATGCCGGGTTCGTCCGTCATTACCCAGCCCTCCTGCAGTCGTCGTCCGCACCGCAGGCAGTTGGTGCCGAACTGCTCCAGGTTGGGCTGAACCTCCTCGTCAAACCCGACGTAGGTCTGTCCCAGTCCTTCCATGTCGTGTACGTCCATACCCATCATGTGTCCCAGTCCATGAGGCATGAACATGGCATGAGCGCCGTTCCTTACCGCCTCGTCCGTGTCCCCCTTCATCAGTCCCAACTCCTTGAGCCGTTCCGTCATGAGCCGTGCTACGCCGAAGTGTACGTCCCACCACTTTACGCCGGGTGCGGCTATGCTGAGAGCATAGTCATGGCATTCCACCACGATATTGTAGATGTCGCGCTGGCGTTGTGTGAAAGTTCCGCTGATGGGGGTAGTGCGCGTGTTGTCGCTGCAATAGTTCTCGTTGGTCTCGGCACCCGCATCGCAAAGCATGAGTCTGCCTGCTTCGAGGGGACGGGGTGAGGGGTAGCCGTGCATGATTTCGCCATGCATGGACAGGATGCTGGGGAAACTCGTGATGCATCCCTTGCTGCTGGCAATGCCGCTGATGACCCCCGCAATGTACTGCTCCGTGACACCGGGCTGGCAAAGTCGCATGGCAGTAGTGTGCATCTCGTACCCTATGGCACATGCCTTCTCTATCTCCGCGATTTCTTCCTCCGTCTTTACGGCGCGCTGGTCCACCACCGCCTTGATGAGTTCCACTGAGGCTTGCTGACGCTGCTGGCTGGGATGTATGCCCAGGAGATCCATCAGCTGTATCTGTATGTCATGGCGGTAGGGGGGCAGGAAATGAATCTTCCTTCCCTGTCCCTTAGCCTTTTCCACCAGTTGTGCCAACTGGCTCATGGGGGCGCTGTGAGCCACGCCGCACTGGGCGGCCAGGTCAGCCACGCTGTCCACCTGTCCGAACCATACGATGTCCTCGATGTCGATGTCGTTGCCGATGAGGTATTCCTTTCCCTCGTCGGCATCAATTACACCCACCAGTCCTTCGCGGTGCTGGCCGAAATAATACAGGAAGCAACTGTCCTGACGGAACTTGTAAACGTTGGAGGGATAGTTCATGGGAGAGTCGTTGTTGCCCATGAGGAGAATGAGTCCACTTCCGATGCGTTTGCGAAGCGTTTCGCGTCGGTTTATGTAGGTTTGCTGGCAGAATAACATGGCTTTTTTATTTATAAAGTGAATTAATTGTGCAAATTTAGCAAAAATATTTGGAAAAGTGTGTACCTTTGTGCCAGAAAATGCATTGTATATGTTGGAATATAGCAAAATGGGTCTTGTTTTGGAAGGCGGCGGCATGCGCGGCGTCTTCACTTGTGGTGTACTGGATGCCTTCCTGGATGCCAACATCTCGTTCCCTTATGTGGTGGGTGTCTCGGCAGGTGCCTGCAACGGTCTCTCCTTTGTAAGCCGACAGCGAGGCCGTGCCCGAACCTCCAACATCGAGATGCTGCGTGACTACAAGTACATCGGCCTGCGCTTTCTGCCCCGCCAGCACAGTATCCTTGACCAGGAGTTTCTCTTCAATGAAATGCCTGCCAAGCTCTTGCCTTACGATTACGAGGCTTACCGGAACAGTTCCACGCGTTTCGAGATGGTAACTACCGACTGCCTGACGGGCAAGGCATGTTATCTCCACGAACCCACCAACCCCGACCGCCTGGTCAAGATAGCCCGGGCTTCGAGCAGCCTGCCCTACGTATGTCCTGTGGTCTTCGTGGACCGCATCCCCATGCTCGACGGCGGCATTGTGGATTCCATTCCTGTGCTGCGTGCCCAGGAGCAGGGCTTCCGGCAGAATGTGGTGGTGCTGACGCGTAACCGCGGCTACCGCAAGACGGAGCGCGACATCCGCGTGCCCCGTTTCATCTACAACCGTTTTCCTCATCTCCGTGAGGCGCTCAGCCAGCGTTGCTCGGTGTACAACGAGCAGTTGCAGATGGTGGAGCGTCTGGAAGATGAGGGCAGCATATATGTCATCCGTCCTGAGCGACCGCTTTCCGTAGGTCGCATGGAACGCAACATCAACAAGTTGATAGCCTTGTATGATGAGGGCTATGTTTGTGCCCAGGCTTTTTTAAATAAGGTATAATCCCTGCGTGCAGGTGCTAACGGGGTGCATGTGCGTATGCAGGTGAAGGTGAACTGGACAGACAGTGCCAGACAGGTGAGAATATTCCTGGTGGCGGCGGCAGTGCTCATTGCCGTCGCCTCGCTCGTAGTGTCCAGCCTGTTGGTACGTGACCTTTCCAAGGAGGAGAGCTACAACGTGGAGGTGTGGGCAGAGGCCATGCGTGCCTTCGACCGTGCCGACGAGAATACCGACCTACAGCTGGTGCTCAAGATTCTGGAGGGCAACAATACCATTCCTGTGGCCGTACTGGATTCGCGCGGTCACATCCAGACCTCCCGCAACGTGCGGGTGACGGCTCGTTCCGAGGCAGACAGCGTGGCAGAGCTGCAACGCCTCGTGACCTCCATGCGACGCTCAGGGCGTGTCATCCGTGTGGAGATGGAGGGGGACAGCCTGGCCGCCCCCGACTACATAGAGGTTTGTTATGACGAGAGTCTCATGCTCCGTCGTCTGGCCTATTACCCCTATGTACAATGGAGCGTGGTACTCGTCTTCATCCTCGTGGCGGTCTTTGCCCTCATGAGTAGCCGCCGTGCAGAGCAGAATAAGGTATGGGTGGGACTGTCCAAGGAGACTGCCCATCAGTTGGGAACACCCATCAGCAGTCTCATGGCTTGGGTCGAGGTGCTCAAGGAGACCTACCCGGAGGATGCCCTTCTGCCTGAGATGGGTAAGGATGTCAACCGCCTGCAGCGCATTGCCGAACGTTTCTCCAAGATAGGCTCCTTGCCGGAGAACAAGCCCGACAACCTGAACGAAGTGGTGGAGCATGTGGTGGAATACATCGGCAAGCGCGTGAGCCACAAGGTGCAAATCACCACCCAGATGCCTTCCCATCCCCTTGTCGTCAACATCTGCGCTCCCCTTTTCGAGTGGGTCATTGAGAACCTTTGCAAGAATGCCATCGATGCCATGGAGGGAGAAGGCCGCATCCACATCCAGGCCCGTGAGGAGGAAGACGTTTTCTCCGTGGAGGTCTCCGACACCGGAAAGGGTATTCCCAAGAAGCGTCTTCACACCGTCTTCAAGGCCGGCTATACGACGAAGGCCCGCGGCTGGGGACTCGGTCTTGCATTGTGCAAACGCATCGTGGAGGAATACCATGAAGGACGCATTTTCGTGAAGAATTCCGAGGTCGGAAATGGTACGACCTTCCGAATTGAACTAAAAAAACGCTAAAAATGTGATTTTTGTGCGCATTTTGTGCGGTTATATTAGTTTTTTTCGTAACTTTGCACGCCAAATGGAGAAACAGGACGCGTATAAGCTGGATTTGAAAGGCATGCTGGACGATGTGGTGACCCGCTCGCTGGTAGCCGATGACGATTTCTTTGCCGCCGTGCAAGGAGATGCCATCCAGCATGGACACGTAGCCTTACAGGTGCAGGTGCGCCGGGGGGAAGAAACCTTCGATCTGGCTCTGCAGTTCCAAGGTGAGGTGGAGGTGTCCTGTGACCGTTGCCTGGAACCCATGCTGCAACCTGTGGAGGGAGAAGCCCTCATCAAGGTGCGGCTGGGCGATACCTATGAGGACGATGGCGAAACGGTTGTCGTACCTGAGGTCAGTGGCATCCTGGATTTCTCCTGGCTGGTCTATGAGCAGATAGCCCTGCAGATACCCTTGAGCCACGTACATCCCGACGGGGAGTGTGACGAGGCCATGCGGAATGTGCTGATGCAGCATGAAGCTCATGACGGTGAGTCGCCCGAAGAGGTGGAACGTGCAACAGACCCTCGATGGGAGGCTCTCAGGAAGTTAATATCAACAAACAACTAAATACATTTTACAGAAATGGCACATCCTAAAAGAAGACAGTCCCACACCAGGACGCTGAAGAGAAGAACTCACGACGGAGCTGTAGCTCCCACGTTGGCAGTATGCCCCAATTGCGGTGAGTATTACATCTATCACACTGTATGCCCTGCCTGTGGCTACTACCGCGGCAAGGTCGCAATCGAGAAAGAGGCTTAATTTTTATTTGCCTAGTACATAGCCAGAGAGCCTCGTAACTCTCCGGCTACTTTTTTTTTATGACTCTACCTCTTTTTATATAAAAAATAATCCTTAATTAATGGAAAAAATAAATGCAGTAATCACTGGAGTGGGAGGTTATGTACCTGACTACATCCTCGACAACGATGAGATGTCAACCATCGTGGAGACCAGTGATGAGTGGATTATGGAGCGTATCGGTGTGAAGACACGCCACATCCTCAAGCCCGAGCAGGGTTCCGGCACATCCTATATGATGATACGTGCCGTGCGACAGTTGTTGGAGAAGACGCAGGCCGACCCTGCCTCCATTGAACTGGTTCTGGTGGCCACCACTACGCCGGATTACCATTTCCCTTCTACGGCTTCGCTCGTCATCGGTGAACTGGGTCTCAAGAATGCCTTCGGCTACGACATGGAGGCCGCCTGTGCCGGTTTCCTCTTTGCCATGGAGGCCGCTGCCGCCTACATCCGCAGTGGTCGCTACAAGCGCATCATCGTGTGTGGTGGTGACCACATGTCCAGCATGACGAACTACACCGACCGCAACACCTGCCCCATCTTCGGTGATGGTGCCGCCTGTGTCATGATGGAGGCTACGACGGAGGAATATGGTCTCATGGACGGTGTCTATCATGTCGATGGCAAGGGTCTCCAGCATCTTCAGATGAAGGCAGGCGGCAGTGCCAAGATGCCCACCCACGAGACGGTGGACAACCTGGAGCATACCGTCTATCAGGAGGGCCGTCAAGTCTATAAGCACGCTGTGCTCAACATGAGCAACGCCGTGAAGGCCATTGCCGACCGCAATGGGCTCAACAAGGACAACATTGACTGGGTAGTACCTCACCAGGCCAATATCAATATCGAGACCTCCGTGGCAGGCCGTATCGGCATAGAGGAGGATCATATCATGATCAACATCGACCACATGGCCAATACGAGCGGTGGTACGCTGCCCCTCTGTCTCTGGGAGTATGAGCCCCGTCTAAAGAAGGGTGACAAGCTCATCTTCACAGCCTTCGGTGCCGGCTTCTCATGGGGTGCCAGCTACCTCATCTGGGGCTACGACGGTGCACCTGAGGCTGCCAAGAGTCCTGCCCAGTTCTACAAGGAGGGCGAGATGAGCCGCGAGGAATGGTACGCACTCCGCAAGAATTCGTAATACCCACCCTAAGGATTCACAATTCGTCATTGCCCGGAACTTGGCACCCCGGATGCTCTGCCCAGCGCAGTCCGTCAGGTCATGTCTGGTATCCATGCGGGCTGTCACGGATTGTGAATCGTCCTTTTCCTACAACCCTCTTTTCTCACAACGATTATGCATAAAGCCGGTTTCGTGAACATAGTGGGCAATCCCAATGTGGGCAAGTCCACGCTGATGAACCTCCTTGTCGGTGAGCGCATCTCCATCGCCACCTTCAAGGCACAGACCACCCGTCACCGCATCATGGGCATCCTCAACACTCCCGAGATGCAGATTTGCTTCAGTGACACCCCCGGTGTGCTGAAGCCCAACTACAAGTTGCAGGAGTCTATGCTGCAGTTCAGCGAGAGTGCCCTGCAGGATGCCGACGTCCTGCTCTACGTTACCGACATGGTCGAGACTCCCGACAAGAACCAGGACTTCCTCTCCAAGGTGCAGCGCATGGCGTGCCCCATCCTGGTGCTCATCAACAAGATAGACCTCTCCAACCAGGAGGCACTGGAGGAGAAGGTCAGTGCCTGGCATGAGGTGCTGCCTCAGGCTGAGGTCATGCCCATCAGTGCCCTTCACCACTTCAATGTAGATAATGTGTTGAAGCGCATTCAGGAACTGCTGCCTGAGTCACCGGCCTACTTTGACAAGGACCAGTGGACGGACAAGCCAGCGCGCTTCTTCGTGACTGAAATCCTGCGCGAGAAAATCCTGCTCTACTACGACAAGGAGATTCCCTACAGCGTTGAGGCTGTCGTGGAAAAATTCAAGGAGACGGAGCGTCACATCCACATCAATGCCGTCATCTACGTGGAGCGTGAAAGCCAGAAAGGCATCATCATCGGTCATAAGGGAGTGGCCCTGAAGCGTGTCAGTACCGAAGCCCGGAAGAGTTTGGAGAAGTTCTTTGGCAAGAGTGTCTTCCTGGAGGTTTTTGTCAAGGTGGACAAGGACTGGCGTAACAGCGACCGCGCCCTCAAGTCGTTCGGGTATAACCTTGAATGAACGGAAGCCGGCACACATGCCACAAACCATCTGCTCCTGCATGGAGCATGACGGACAGAAATATTTTTGCACACCTACTTAGAAAGAAGAATATGAGTAATCTAGTAGCTATCGTGGGTCGCCCCAACGTGGGCAAGAGCACCCTTTTCAACCGCCTTACCCAGACGCGCCATGCCATCGTGAGCGATGAGGCAGGTACCACCCGCGACCGCCAGTACGGCAAGTGTCTGTGGACGGGTCATGAGTTTTCGGTGGTAGATACCGGAGGCTGGGTTGTCAACAGTGACGATATCTTCGAGGAGGAAATCCGCAAGCAGGTTACCCTGGCCACCGAGGAGGCTGACGTCATCCTCTTCCTTGTGGATGTTCACAATGGGGTCACCGACCTTGACGAGGCTGTGGCCGGCATTCTCCGCCGTACGAAGAAGCCCGTGATTCTGGTTTGCAACAAGGCAGACAACAACGTTGACCAGTATCAGTCGCCAGAGTTCTATTCCCTGGGCCTGGGCGACCCTTATTGCATCTCGGCAGCCACGGGAAGCGGTACGGGTGACCTTTTGGACCTCCTGATAGAGAAGTTTCCCAAGAACAGTGAGGAACTGCCCTCTGAGGATATTCCCCGTTTCGCAGTCGTAGGCCGACCCAATGCTGGCAAGTCCAGCATCGTGAATGCCTTTATCGGGGAGGACCGCAACATCGTGACGGACATCGCAGGCACCACGCGCGACAGCATCTATACGCGTTACACCAAGTTCGGTTTTGACTTCTATCTGGTCGATACGGCCGGCATCCGCAAGAAGAACAAGGTGAATGAAGACCTGGAGTTCTACAGTGTCATGCGTTCTATCCGCAGCATCGAGAACAGTGATGTGTGCATTCTCATGATTGATGCAGAGCGCGGTATCGAGTCGCAGGACCTCAACATCTTCCAACTCATACAGAAGAACCAGAAGAGCCTCGTCGTGGTGGTCAACAAGTGGGACCTGGTGCCCGACAAGACGCAGAAGGTCATGGACGAGTTTGAGTATGCCATCCGCAACCGCATGGCTCCCTTCAGTGATTTCCCCATCATCTTTGGCTCTGCCCTCACCAAGCAGCGTATATTCCGTGTCCTGGAGACGGCCAAGGATGTCTATGAGAACCGCACCCGACGTGTCTCCACCACACGCCTGAACGAGGAGATGCTGCCTCTCATTGAGGCATATCCCCCTCCATCCATCAAGGGCAAGTACATCAAGATAAAGTATTGTTCCCAGATACGCGACACGCGCATCCCTACCTTCGTCTTCTACTGCAACCTGCCGCAGTACGTCAAGGAGCCGTATAAGCGTTTTCTGGAGAACAAGATAAGGGAACGCTGGAATTTCACCGGCACTCCCATCAATATCTTCATCCGTCAGAAGTAATCTCACATGACAGCTTTTGTCATCATGCCTTGATGAACGAAAGCACTGTGTTTTTCGTTCAGCCAAGGCTGAATGGTTCCTGAAGCTATCTTCAATGGGCAATCAAGTTGCTTGCTCAGACCATTCAGCCATGGCTGAACGAATATTTATAATAGGTGGGTTCTATAGCTTCGCTTTGTCATAGGGGGCGGAGGAAAAGAAACCATCCTTCTTTGTCTCCTGTCATCACCCCGGCACATCACTCCATTTTCCATCCCTGCGGCGTGTGCAGCATGCTCACATGGATGATTTCCACCGTGCTGTCGCAGAAATGCAGTTCCAGATATGCCGTGGCGTGCAGGGAATCCTCATCGAAGTCAGCCCCCGTGGCCCTTACACCCGCCATTCCCCCATGCTGCAGCACCTGTTCGTGGGCATAGTGGGCCGCTACGTCAGTCATTTGCCGTAGGTAAGCCTCGGGTAGGGAGTCGGCGGAATGCGCATAGCCCGTTCCGAGGTCGGCAGGAGCCATTCCCTGCGCAAAATCCCCATAGCGTCCCTCCATGAGGTGCCTGTAGTAGCCTTCTGCCGTCTGGCATACGATGTCCTCCGTGCTCGGGGTGGTCTCCTTGCGGCATGACGTCTGGAGGGCCAGCGTGGCAAGCAGCAGGAAGGTGACGTAAGAGAGGAGTGCACTTCGGCGCACTCCTCTGAAAGATGTATTGATGTGAAATGTCATAGCGTTTGGTTTTGATGATTGGTTACGTTGGATTTCATCCTTCGTTTTGACTGCGTCTTCTTCGGTCACGATTCGGCAGAGCTTGAACAAGTTCATCTCTGCGCTCGCTGTTTCCTCAGTCCTCGCCATGGCAATGACTGAGCAAGCTCATCATTGCTCATCTGGCTTAACGAAAACGTTGGATTTCATCCTTCGTTTTCTCGCCATGGTAATGACTGAGCAAGCTCGTCATTGCTCATCTGGCTTAACGAAAACGTTAGCATGTGGGGGGCAGTCCTTGTCAGCGTATCTTGCGGGTGGCAGTGCCATGCTGACCGGCTGCCTTGACGATGGTCATTCCGCGGGGAACCCTCAGTGAGGCGATGCCCTCCCTGCCCGGCTTCTTGCTGTCGAGCAGGCGGCCTGCTGCATCGTATGCCTCCACGTACGTGATGCCCTCGCCCGAGACGGTCAGCAGATTACCGTTTCGGGCCACGGTAAAACCCAGGCTCCTGAGTTGCTTCCTGACCTCCTTGATACCTGTGGCCTGGCTCATGTCGATGGTGAACGAGTCCCCCGGCCGTGTGCTCTCAATGAGCAGCGTGTTGGCATCAATCACCCTGTAGCCCACCTCCTTGCCCTGGGCATCCGTAATCCTGCGGTCGCCGATGCCAGGGTACTTGATGGCAAGCGGCATCCCGCTCAGGCTGCGTATGGTGGCGGTGGTGAGGACACCCTCCGTCCAAGCCTGATCTACCTCGAAGTTGCCCACGGCCTTCAGTCCCCTGATATGTCCGTTGGGCCAGGTAGAGGGCAGGGCAGGGAGCAGTTGCAGCGTGTCCGTCTGGCTCTGCAGGAGCATCTCGGCCATACCTGCACAGCAGCCGAAGTTGCCGTCAATCTGGAACGGTGCATGCGCGTCGTACAGATTGTAATAGACCCCCCCCGCATACTGGTTCGTGCCATAGTCCGTGGAGTGCTTGAGCGCATTCCTGAGGATGGCATGGGCATGGTCGCCGTCCTGTGCGCGTGCCCAGAGGTTCACCTTCCATCCCATGGACCATCCCGTGGCCACGTCACCGCGCAGGTTAAGGCTGTTGACGGCAGGCTGGAAGAAGGGACTGGAGGGGTCAATCTGCGTGAGTGGGTAGAGTGCCATGAGATGACTCATGTGGCGGTGGGCGGGGTCATCGCTCACGTCGTAAGGACTGTATTTCCATTCGCGCAGGATGATGTCACCCTTGCGGATGCCGTTGCGCGGATTCGTCCAGCCGCCGTTCAGCGAAGTGCTGGCCGTATATTCCTCCGTATGGAGACCGCGGTCGGTCTTCTCCAGGTAGAGGTCCAGTTGCTGCATGTCAGCCTCGCTGAGCCCCGTGACGGCCGGGTCGAGAATCTGCGTGGTCGCCTTCACGCTGGTCAGCAGGTCGTAGATGAGCTGCTGTGCATGCGCCGTGCCATCCTCGCTGGGGTGCGCATTCTGCTCTGCGCTGTACTCATCGGGAGCCACGAAGGAGCCGTCCGGTTCGGACTTGTAGGGAGTGCCGCGGTAGCCGCTGTTCTGCTTTTTGCTGTCATAGCCCTTGTCCTCCACCATGCGGTCGAACCAGAACTGTGCGCAACTCCACATCACAGGGAACGCCTTGGCCAGGAACGCCTCATCGCGCGTGTAGCGGAAATGCTGCCAGAGGTGGCTGCAGTACCAGGCATTGGCCACGAAGTAGTTGCTGCCCCAGGTGCTCATGCCTCCGAAGATGTTCGACTCGGTGAAAACCGTCCATCCGTGCTGTACCTTGGCATACTGGCGTGCCACGCGCTGCCAGTTCTGGTCCTGCGCATTGCGTATGATGTAGTTGAGGAAGGGCAGGTGGCACTCCGAGAGGTTGGTAGGCTCTGCCGGCCAGTAGTTCATCTGTATGTTGATGTTGGTGTGGATGTCAGAGTTCCACGGAGCCTGTGCCTTGTTGTTCCAGATGCCCTGCAGGTTGTTGGGCACATCCATGCCGCGCGAGGAAGAAATCTCCAGGTAGCGTCCGTAGTTGAAATACAGTTGTTCGAGGAAACGAGCCTCGGGATTGTTGAGGTTGCTCAGTGAATTGTAGTGGTCGATGAGCGCGCGTGTGGTACGCGTACTGGCTGCCTCGAGGTTCAGGTCAACGCGTCCGGTAAGCGAGGTGAAGTCGGCCACGTGGTCCTGATAGACCGCCTCAAAGCCCTTCTGGTAGAGGCGTGAGAGCAGCGAGATGCACCTTCTGGAGAGGTTGATGTCCGTGTTGACGCGCGAGGCCGCGTCAGAATCGAAGTTCGTGCAGCCAGTCAGGTAGATGACCACCTCGTCGGCATCCTTCACCTCTATGCCGCTGTCACTCTTGCTGCATGTCACCTGTTCGCCCGAAGGCACCACCCTGATGCGTGCAAAGAAATCCACCGTGGTCAGTTTACCGCTGAACTGGGCAAAGATACCGTACTTTTCATCCGTGTTGATGAAATAGCGGGCCATGGGCGGCGTGCTGCCGTTGGCCGTGAGCTGTTCGCCGGGTTCCAGGCTGATGAACAGATGCAGTTTGTCCTGGCCCGTGGCCTTGTAGCGCACGGCGATGATGCTGTCGGGATGGCTGGCGATGTAGGTGCGGTCGTAGGTGGTGGTACCCCCGGCATTGGTGTAGTGGACACGTCCCACGCCGTGGTGGATGTCCAGGCTGCGGTAGTAGCCCCTGGCCGCCTTGGCCTCCTCATAGCCGAGGACCCCGCTCCTGTCCTCGACAAAGAGAGAACCGAAGTTGCGGTACGTGCCGTGATTGCCCAGGTCGTTGGGACCACCCATCCACAGTGTCTTCTCGTTGAACTGGATCTCGTCCTTGCGCAAGCCACCGAAGAGGCTTCCTCCCAGTTCTCCGTTGCCGATGGGGAGAGAGTATTCCATCCAGATGTTGCTCACCCCGGTGGTCGTGGCAGGTTCATCGTACCACAGCGTCATGGGGTGCTCCGGGTTGATGCCCTTGGCCCCCGTGACGAAGAAATCACTGAAGGCTGTTTCAGGGTCGGTGGGGTCGATGAGGACGAACTGGTTGTTGCCATCGCCCGAGGACCACAGTCCCAGCGCGGTGCCGGCTCCGGTGCCGCCCCACTGGTTCATGTAGGCCTTTCCGTCCGTGGCCCCCAGCCATTTCAGTTCCCATGTCGTACCCCTGTCGTTCAGCGTCCACCCCTTCTCGTCCTGTGTGGCAGAAGCCAGGATGCGCTGGCTGGCGGTGCTATAGGCCGCATACAGTCCCTCCTTGTTGACCAGTTGGAACTTGCCGGCCGTTCCCACGAACTTCCACATCTGCTTGTCCGTGTAGTCCGTGAGGCTGCCCTGTTGTGTAGTCAGCCTTTCCCCCTCGCTGTGGGCGGTCAGCAGCAGAGTGCTGTTGGTGAATTTCACGATGTAGAACTTGTCGGTGTTGTACGCCGGAGCCACGAGTGCCCACAGGGACTGTGACAGGAGCAGGCAAAAGGTCCACGTGAAGAGTCTGAGTTGTTTCATGATGGTATCTGATGTTAGGTGTTTTGCAGTCCTTTCAGTTCCTCATTCTTGATTTTCTTGAAGAGGTCGCTGGCAAAGATGAAGGAGTTGAGACGCTCGTTGGTAGAGCCCATGATTTCATCCTTGCTGCCCTGCCATGCTTTCTCTCCCCCCGCGATGAAGACGATGTTCTCGCCGATGCCCATCACGGAGTTCATGTCGTGCGTGTTGATGATGGTCGTCATGTTGAACTCATGTGTGATGCTGTGGATGAGTTCGTCGATGACGAGCGATGTCTTGGGGTCAAGTCCCGAGTTGGGTTCGTCGCAGAAGAGATACTTGGGGTTGAGGCTTATGGCACGGGCTATGGCCGCACGCTTCTGCATGCCGCCGCTTATCTCGCCCGGGTATTTCATGCCGGCATCAGCCAGGTTGACACGTTCCAGGCAGTACATGGCACGCTCGTTGCGCTCCTTCTCGTTCATGGCAGAGAACATGTCCAGCGGGAACCGTACGTTTTCCAGCACCGTCATGCTGTCGAAGAGGGCAGAACCCTGGAAGAGCATGCCCACCTCACGGTGCAGGAGTTTCCACTCCTTGCGCTTCATGGAGATCATGTCACGTCCGTCGAAGAGAATCTGTCCGCTGGTGGGACGGAAGAGGCCGATGATGCAACTCATCAGCACAGTCTTTCCCGCGCCGCTCTGTCCGATGATGAGGTTGCAGATGCCGTCGCGGAAATCAGCGGTGATGCCCCTGAGCACCTTCTTCTCTCCGAAATCTTTATGCAGGTCTTTTACTTGTATCATATTGTCATAGATGTTAACTCAAAAGTTTGGTCAGGAAAATATCTGCGAAGAGGATGAGCACGCTGCTCGACACCACGGCGTTGGTGCTGGCCTTGCCCACGTTGAGCGAGCCCCCCTTGACGTTGTAGCCGAAATAGGAAGACACGCTGCTGATGATAAAGGCAAAGAAGACACTCTTGATGATGCCCATCCACACGTACCACTGGTTGAAGTCGTGCAGGAATCCATAGACGAGGTCGTCCGCGGTGATGATGCCCATGAGGCTGGTGGCAAAGGCCCCCAGCATGCCCATGCCGTAACTGAAGATGACGAGGCAGGGAACGATGGTGATGAGGCCCAGTATCTTGGGCAGCACGAGGAAGGAGGCCGGGTTGACTCCCATGATTTCCAGCGCGTCAATCTGCTGCGTGACGCGCATGGTACCCAGTTCCGAGGCGATGTTCGAACCCACCTTGCCTGCCAGGATGAGGCACATGATGCTGGAGGAGAACTCCAGGAGGAGGATTTCACGTGTGGTGTAGCCCGTGGTGAAGCGGGGCATCCAGGGTGAGGCCACGTTGACCTTCATCTGGATGCAGATGACAGCTCCGATGAAGAAGGAAATGAGTAGCACGATACCGATGGAGCCTACGCCCAGGTCTTTCATCTCCTTCGTGTATTGGCGCATGAACATCCTCATGCGTTCCGGGCGTTGGAAGGTCTTGCCCATGAGTTGGAGGTATTCTCCGAATTGTGTGAGACTTTTCTGGATAATCACAATAATACGTTCTTTAGAGGTTGCTATTCAATGCAAAATTAACTGAAAAATCCATGGTGAGCAAATAAATGAGGATAAAAATGTCAAAACTGCCCGTCAAAAGTAGGCTCGTGTGCTTTTTTTTAGTACTTTTGCCTCCCAAACGAAAAGTATGGCAATGGAAAACGAAGTGAAAGATACCGCCTTCCAGCCGGAAGCCACCGCTCCCGAAGGGCTGGAATTGCGCAGCGAAGGCCTGGTCAAGGTGTATGGCAAGCGTACCGTGGTCAACGATGTCAGTTTCAACGTGCGCCAGGGGGAAATCGTGGGATTGCTGGGTCCCAACGGTGCCGGCAAGACGACCTCCTTCTACATGACCACGGGACTCGTCGTGCCCAATGCAGGGCACATCTACCTGGGGGGCAAGGAGATTACCAAGTACCCCGTCTATAAGCGGGCCCGGCTGGGCATCGGCTACCTGGCACAGGAGGCCTCCGTCTTCCGCAAGATGACCGTGGAGGACAACATCGCCAGCGTGCTGGAACTCACCGGCAAGCCCAAGGAATACCAGCGGGAGAAGCTGGAGAGTCTCATTGCCGAGTTCCGCCTACAGAAGGTCCGCTACAACAATGGCGACCGCCTCTCCGGCGGTGAGCGCCGTCGCTGTGAGATAGCCCGCTGCCTGGCCATCGACCCCAAGTTCATCATGTTGGACGAACCCTTTGCGGGCGTTGACCCCATAGCCGTGGAGGACATCCAGTTCATCGTGTGGAGACTGAAGCAGAAGAACATCGGCGTGCTCATCACCGACCATAACGTGGAGGAGACGCTCTGTATCACCGACCGTGCCTACATGCTCTTCGAGGGACAGATACTCTTCCAGGGCAAACCCCAGGAATTGGCAGATAACCCCATCGTCAAGCAGCGCTACCTGACCAACAGTTTCGTGCTGCGCATGAAGGATTTCGCCGCCATGGAGAAGGAACGTTTTTGTTAAGCCAGATGAGCAATGATGAGTTTGCTCAGTCATTGCCATGGCGAGAAAACGAAGGATGAAATCCAACGTTTTTGTTAAGCCAGATGAGCAATGATGAGTTTGCTCAGTCATTGCCATGGCGAGGACTGAGGAAACAGCGAGCGCAGAGATGAACTTGTTCAAGCTCTGCCGAGTCGTGACCGAAGAAGACGCAGTCAAAACGAAGGATGAAATCCAACGTATGGCGGCCGAAGGGCAGAGTTGAGGCCGGAACGGGTGCACGATGACGGCCTTATGAGGCCCGGGAAGTGGGATGCCGCGGGCGAAAATGTCAAAAGAAGGCAGAAAATTTGGCCGTCTCGGAAAAAAGCCGTATCTTTGCGCGCTCAAAGTGCTGCGGAAAGCCTGAGCATGGCTCCGCAGCACATAGTTTATGCCAAACAAACAAAACGATAAAGAACAAATGAACGTAAAATTTGAGAAAGTAGATGCGGTGAACGGCCTGCTCACCGTAGAGTTGGAAAAGGCTGACTATGCAGCCAAAGTGGAGAAGGCCCTCAAGGACCTCAAGAAGAAGGCACAGCTGCCTGGTTTCCGTCCCGGACAGGTGCCCATGGGACTCCTCAAGAAGCGTTTCGGTGCTGAGTGTACTGCTGAGGAGCTGAACAAGCTGCTGGGCGAGACGCTCTACGGCTACATCCGTGAGGAGAAGCTCAACGTACTGGGTGAACCCCTTCCCAACGAGGAGCAGACCCACGTGGACATTGAGAACCAGGAGGTGCAGACCTTCGTCTTTGATGTTGCACTGGCTCCCGAGTTTGATGCCAAGCTCTCTGACCAGGACACCGTAGATTACTACGACATCAATATCACCGATGAGATGGTGGAGAACCAGGTGAAGACTTTCGCCGGTCGCATGGGCCATCAGGAAAAGGTGGAGGAGTACCAGGCACGCGACATGGTGAAGGGTATCCTCGGCGAACTCGATGAGAACGGCAGTGTGAAGGAGGGTGGTCTCCAGGTGGAGGGTGCCGTGATGCTGCCTGAGTATTTCAAGAACGAGGACGAGAAGAAGAAGTTCGAGGGTGCCAAGTTGAACGATGTGCTCATCCTCAACCTCTCCAAGGCATACGACGGCAACGAGGTAGAACTCAGCAGTCTGCTCAAGGTCGATAAAGAGCAGGCCAAGGCGTACGTGGGCGACTTCAGCTTCCAGGTGGAGGAGATTTCACGCTACGTACCTGCTCCGCTGGACCAGGCTCTCTTCGATGCCGTCTATGGCGAAGGCAAGGTGAGCAGCGAGGAGGAGTTCCGCGCTGAGATCCGCAAGGGACTGGAGAGCGAGTATGTCAATGACAGCAACTTTAAGTTCGGTCTTGACCTCCGTACCTATCTGGAGGGCCGCATCGGTCAGCTGACTTATCCTGAGGCCCTGCTCAAGCGCGTCATGCAGGGCAACAACCCCGGTAAGGAGATTGACGAGGAGGAATTCCAGAACAGCCTCAAGGACCTCACCTGGCATCTCATCAAGGAGCAGCTCAGCGACCAGTACGAGATTAAGGTGGAGCAGGCTGATGTCCTGGAGACTGCCAAGACCATTGCACGCATGCAGTTTGCCCAGTATGGCATGCCCAACGTGCCTGAGGAGGCTCTCGTCAACTACGCCAACTCTATGCTCAACGACAAGAACCAGGTACAGGGTCTTGTCAGCCGTACGGTAGAGAACAAGATCATCGAGAAGGCACTGGCCACCGTCAACCTCAACAGGAAGTCTGTCAGCGTAGAGGAGTTCAACGGCCTCTTCAAGTAAGGCAAGGCTTCTCGTCAAGCATACGATTATCAATGTGGGAGTGGTAGGGAAGCGGTTATGCGCTTCTCTTTCACTCCCCTTTTTACCTTATTTATATATTATATGCAGAACGATTTTGAAAAATTTGCCACCAAGAAGGCTGGCATAGACAGTTTGGTGCTGCATGATGTCATCTCGGCACAGAACCAGTATCTGAACCCCTACATCCTGGAGGAGCGCCAGCTCAACGTTACCCAGATGGATGTGTTCAGCCGACTGATGATGGACCGCATCATCTTCCTCGGCACACAGATTGACGACTACACCGCCAATACCCTCCAGGCGCAGCTGCTCTACCTCGACAGTTGCGACCCCGGCAAGGATATCAGCATATATATCAATTCGCCGGGCGGAAGCGTATATGCCGGACTGGGCATCTATGACACCATGCAGCTCGTGCAGAGCCACGTGGCTACCATCTGCACCGGCATGGCTGCCTCCATGGCCGCCGTACTGCTCGTGGCCGGAGAGGAAGGCAAGCGCAGCGCCCTCAGACACAGCCGCGTGATGATACACCAGCCCATGGGTGGTGCGCAGGGACAGGCCAGCGACATAGAGATTACTGCCCGTGAAATCCAGAAACTCAAGAAGGAACTCTATACCATCATTGCCGACCACTCACATACGGACTTTGACAAGGTGTGGGCAGACAGTGACCGTGACTACTGGATGACCTCACAGGAGGCATTGGAGTATGGAATGATAGACAGGATTATTTCGAAGAAATAAATGGCAAAGAAAACAGTAAGAAACTATTGCTCTTTCTGCGGACGTGCCGACGGTGACGTGCGCATGCTCATCAGCGGTATCAACGGCTTTATCTGCGACAGCTGTGCCCGCCAGGCCGGCGAGCTGGTCAGGGAGGCACTGGACAAGGAGGGCAACGGCGACAGCCGCTTTAACGTCAGCCTGGACAATATCCCCAAGCCCCGCGAAATCAAGGCGTACCTCGACCAGTACGTCATAGGGCAGGACGATGCCAAGCGTTACCTCTCGGTGGCCGTCTATAACCACTACAAGCGTCTTTCACAGCCCAAGGATGACAGTGGGGTGGAGATAGAAAAGAGCAATGTCATCATGGTGGGTCCCACCGGTACGGGCAAGACGCTCCTGGCACGCAGCATAGCCAAGTTGCTCAACGTGCCCTTCACCATCGTAGATGCCACGGTGTTCACCGAGGCCGGTTATGTGGGTGAGGACGTGGAGAGCATTCTCAGCCGCCTGTTGCAGGTGGCCGACTACGACGTCGCGGCTACGGAGCGAGGCATCGTGTTCATCGATGAGATTGACAAGATAGCACGCAAGTCGAGCAACCCCAGCATCACGCGCGACGTCAGTGGCGAGGGCGTACAGCAGGGACTCCTCAAACTGTTGGAGGGGAGCATGGTGAACGTGCCTCCCAAGGGAGGGCGCAAGCACCCCGATCAGGACTACGTGCATGTCAACACGCGCAACATCCTCTTCATCTGCGGAGGGGCATTCGACGGCATAGAGGCCAAGATAGCACAGCGCATGAACACGCACGTGGTGGGCTACGATAACGTGCAGAGCGCGGCACAGCTGGACCGCGAGAACATGATGAAGTACATCCTGCCCCAGGACCTGAAGAGCTTCGGGCTCATACCCGAAATCATTGGCCGACTGCCCATGCTCACCTATCTCAAGCCCCTCGACCGTGAGGCACTGCGCAACATTCTCACCGAACCCAAGAACTCGCTCGTAAGGCAGCAGGTAAAACTTTTCGAGATGGATGGCATTGCACTCACCTTCGACCAGGATGCCCTGGAGTACATGGTAGATAAGGCCGTGGAATACAAACTCGGCGCACGCGGACTCCGTTCCATCATGGAGGCCGTCATGATGGAGGCACAGTTTGAGAGCCCTTCTTGGAAGAAAAAGTCTTTCACCGTAACCAAGGAGTACGCACAGCAGCAACTGGAGAAAGCCAACCTGCCCGTGGCGCAGTAAGCGGCAGCAGGGAGGTGGGCTTCCTTTGACAAATCCCAAAATTCGTAAAAATTGGCAGTAAAACAGCTTTTTTTACGAAATATAAGAAAAAAGTTGGCCTTTGTTTGGCAGTTTATGAAGTTTTTTGTATAACTTTGTATAGCCAAACAAAGGCCAAATGTTATATATAGAATACCCTCCATGGAAACAGTGAATCTCAATGAACAACTAAAACGCTATTTCGGTTTCGACTCTTTCAAAGGTGACCAGGAAGCCATCATCCGCAACCTGCTGGACGGACGCGACACTTTCGTGCTGATGCCCACGGGTGGGGGAAAGTCCCTGTGTTACCAGTTGCCTGCCCTCATCATGGAGGGCACGGCCATCATCATATCTCCCCTCATCGCACTGATGAAGAATCAGGTCGATGCCATCCGGCAGGTCAGTGAGCAGGATGGCATAGCCCACTGCATCAATTCCTCTCTCAACAAGTCGGTCATAGACCAGGTCAAGGCCGACATCTCCAGGGGAGTCACCAAGCTGCTCTATGTGGCACCTGAGTCGCTCACCAAGGAGGAGAACGTGGAGTACCTGCGGAGCATCAAGATATCCTTCTATGCCGTCGATGAGGCTCACTGCATCTCCGAGTGGGGACATGATTTCCGTCCCGAATACCGCAACATACGCCCTCTGGTGGAACGCATCGGGGTGGCTCCCATCATAGCCCTTACCGCCACGGCCACCGACAAGGTGCGCCAGGACATCAAGAAGAACCTGGGAATGCCCGATGCGGACGAGTTCCGCAGCTCCTTCAACCGTCCCAACCTCTACTACGAGGTGAGGCCCAAGACGAAGGAGGTGGACAAGGATATCGTGAAGTTCATACGGCAGCACCCGGGCAAGAGCGGCATCATCTACTGCCTGAGCCGCAAGAAGGTGGAGGACCTGGCCGAGGTGCTCAAGGCCAACGACATCAGGGCGCAGGCCTACCATGCCGGCATGGAGAACAACGTGAGGTCGCAGACACAGGATGACTTCATCATGGAGCGCATCGATGTCATCGTGGCCACCATTGCCTTTGGCATGGGCATCGACAAGCCTGACGTACGCTACGTCATCCACTACGACATCCCCAAGAGTCTCGAAGGATACTACCAGGAAACGGGAAGGGCCGGACGGGATGGCGGGGAGGGACGCTGCATAGCTTTCTACACCCGTAAGGACCTCGTGAAACTGGAGAAGTTCATGGAGGGAAAACTCGTGGCAGAACAGGACATCGGCAAGCAATTGCTGCAGGAGACGGCCGCCTACGCCGAGACGAACGTGTGCCGCCGCAAGGTGCTGCTGCACTATTTCGGTGAGGTCTATGGCAAGGATAACTGCGGCAACTGTGACAACTGCCTGCATCCGCATGAACGCTTCGACGGACAGCAGGAACTGCTGCGTGTGCTCCAGGTGGTCAAGGCGGTCAAGGAACAGTTCAAGACGGACTACCTCATCAACATGCTCATAGGCCGCGAGACGGAGGACATACGCTCGCACCGCCACAACGAGCTGGAGTGCTTCGGTATAGGCGACGACCACAACATGTCGTTCTGGAACGCCGTCATCCGGCAGGGCATCCTGGCCGACTACATGGCCAAGGATGTGGAAACCTACGGTCAGGTGAAGCTCACGCGGGCGGGCAGGAAGTTCCTGGAAAGCCCCGAGGAGTTCCTCATGTCGGAAGACCGTGAATTTGCCGACTTCGAGGCAGAGGCCAGCGGAGGAACTGCGGCACTCGACGAGGTGCTGCTGAAGATGCTGCGGGAACTGCGCCGCAAGAAAAGCGAGGAACTGGAGATTCCTCCCTATGTAATCTTCCAGGACAACTCCCTTGAGGACATGGCCACGCAGTACCCCGTGACCACGAACCAGTTGCTCAACATCATCGGGGTGGGAGAGGGCAAGGCACAGCGCTACGGCAAGGATTTCTGCGAACTCATTGCCCGCTACTGCGAGCAGAACGACATTGAACGGCCGGACGAACTCCGCGTGCGCGTGGTGGCCAACAAGTCCAAACTCAAGGTGGGCATCATACAGCGTATCGACAGGAAACTGTCACTGCGTGACATCGCACGGGCAGAGGGACTGGAGTATGAGGAACTGCTGAGTGAAATCTATGCCATCGTGAAGAGTGGTACCCGGCTGAACATCGACTACTACATCGATGACCTCATGGACGAGGACCACATGCTCGACATCTATGAGTACTTCCGCGATGAGTCCGAAACGGACAGCATCGATGAGGCCATGGACGAACTGGGAAGTGATTACACCGAGGAGGAAATCCGTTTGGTACGCATCAAATTCATGTCGGAAACCGCCAATTAAGCGAGGATAAAATCTAAAATTAGGTGAAATCTGTACGGAATGGGTGCAGATTTCATTTTTTTTTCGTACCTTTGCGCGCAATAAATACAAATACTAGAATTATGGCTTCATTTATTGCAGACAAAATTGTGATGGAAGGTATTACCTTCGATGACGTGTTGCTGATTCCAGCGTATTCTGAGGTGCTCCCCCGTGAGGTTTCTCTCAGCACCAAGTTCTCAAGAAACATCGACCTGAAGATTCCCTTCGTAACGGCGGCTATGGACACTGTTACCGAGGCACCCATGGCCATCGCCATAGCGCGCGAGGGTGGCATTGGTGTAATCCACAAGAATATGTCCATCGAGGAGCAGGCACGCCAGGTGGCCATCGTGAAGCGTGCCGAGAACGGTATGATCTACGACCCTGTCACCATCATGAGAGGCAAGACAGTGAAGGATGCCTTGGACCTCATGGCCGAATACCACATCGGAGGTATTCCCGTGGTCGATAAGGACAACAAGCTGGTGGGCATCGTGACCAACCGTGACCTCCGTTTCCAGACGGACCTGAGCCGCAAGATAGACGAGGTGATGACCAAGGAGAACCTGGTGGTGACGCACCAGCAGGCTGACCTGGAGAGTGCCAGCAAGATTCTCCTGGAGCACAAGATAGAGAAACTTCCCGTAGTGGATGAAGAGAACCACCTCATCGGTCTCATCACCTACAAGGACATCACCAAGGCGGCCGACAAGCCCATGGCTTGCAAGGATGCCAAGGGACGTCTGCGCGTGGCTGCCGGAGTGGGTGTGACAGCCGATACCTTCCAGCGTATGGAGGCCCTGGTGAAGGCGGGCGTTGATGCCATCATCATCGACACGGCACACGGACACTCCAAGGGTGTCATCGAAAAGGTGCGCGAGGCCAAGGCAGCCTTCCCCGAGGTGGATATCGTGGTAGGCAACATCGCTACCGGCGAGGCAGCACGTATGCTGGTCGAGGCTGGCGCTGATGCCGTCAAGGTGGGCATTGGCCCGGGCAGCATCTGCACCACGCGTGTGGTGGCTGGTGTCGGCGTGCCCCAGTTGAGTGCCATCTATGACGTAGCAGCTGCCCTGGAGGGTACGGGAGTACCTCTGATTGCTGACGGTGGACTGCGTTACAGCGGTGACGTGGTGAAGGCCCTGGCTGCCGGAGGTAACAGCGTGATGATGGGTTCACTGGTGGCAGGTACGGAAGAGGCACCCGGTGAGACCATCCTCTACAACGGACGTAAGTTCAAGGCATACCGCGGAATGGGCTCGCTGGAGGCCATGGAGAAGGGCAGTGCCGACCGCTATTTCCAGGGAGGTGTCAAGGAGGCCAAGAAGCTGGTTCCCGAAGGCATCGCCGGACGTGTTCCCTACAAGGGCACCGTACAGGAGGTCATCTATCAGATGGTGGGTGGTCTGCGTAGCGGTATGGGCTACTGCGGAGCTCACAACATCGAGGAACTGCATCATGCCAAGTTTACCCGCATCACCAATGCCGGTATGCTGGAGAGCCATCCCCACGAGGTCATCATCACGAGTGAGGCTCCTAACTACAGCCGTCCTCAGTAAGGAATCCACCTGAATCGCAAGGATGAAAATGAAAAGGATATCTGCGGTGCTGATGGGAGTTTGTTTCTCCCTCATGGCTTTGGCCCAGGGCAATGACCCTGTGGTGATGCGTATCAACGGCAAGGACGTGCCACGCTCGGAGTTTGAATACCATTTCAACAAGAACAACGCGGAGGGCGTGGTAGATAAGAAGGGGCTGGAAGAATATGTAGAACTCTTCATCAACTACAAACTCAAGGTGCAGGCAGCCGAGGATGACCGGCTGGACACGCTGTCGAGTTACCAGAAGGAGTTCCGCCAGTACCGCGACCAGCAAATCAGACCGTTCCTGGTACCCCAGGGGGCTGAGGAGAAGGCCGTGCGTGCCTACTATGACAACATGCTCAAGAGTCTGGAGGGACATGACCTCTATCTGCCTGCCCACATCTTCCTGCACCTGGGACAGAACGCCACCGACGGGCAGAAGGCACAGGCCAAGGCACGCATAGACAGCATCTATGCAGCGCTCCAGGCGGGTGCGAAGTTTGACGAACTGGCAGCCAAGCATTCCGATGACAAGCAGACGGCAGCCCGCGGAGGTATCATCCAGTGGGTGGGACCGCATCAGTTGTTGCCGGAGATGGACAAGGTGATGTACTCGCTGCGCGACAGCGGCGACGTGGCAGAACCTTTCCTCTCGCCCGTGGGCTATCATATCATGCAGCTCAAGGGACGCCGTCCCTTGGAACCGTACAGCACGCTCCGTCCCCAGATAGAGAAGTTCCTGCAGCAGCGGGGACTGGCTGAGCAGCTGGCTTCGCAGGCTGCTGACTCGCTGGCCAAGGCTCGCCATATCAGCATGGAGGAACTGATGGACCAGGAAACGGAGAAGGCATGTGCCAAGGATGAGGAACTGAAGTACCTGGTGCAGGAGTACCATGACGGACTGCTGCTGTTCGAGGAGTGTACCCGCAAGGTGTGGGAACCAGCCTCCAAGGACACGCTGGGCATTGAGAAGTTCTTCAAGAAGAACAAGAAGAAATATGCCTGGAAGAAGCCGCACTTCAGGGGCATGATATACCACTGCCGCCAGGAGGCTGACGTCAAGGCGGTTGAAAAACTCCTCAGCAAGGCTGAACCCAGGGAATGGACGAAGCTGGTGCGTGAGCATTTCAACAAGGACAGCGTCATGGTGCGCATGGAGCACAAGATGTTCGTGCAGGGAAGCCATGCCTTTGCTGACTCA
>CALZGT010000007.1 GCA_945787235.1 uncultured Prevotellaceae bacterium | reverse complement strand
ACACTCCCTTCGGTAACAAGTATCGTCCTCAGTTCTATCTCCGTACCATGGACTGTACGGGTGAGATTCACCTGCCCGAGGGTATCGAGATGGTAATGCCCGGTGATAACGTTGAGATTACCGTTAACCTCATCTACAAGGTGGCTCTGAACGTAGGTCTCCGCTTCGCTATCCGTGAGGGTGGCCGCACCGTAGGTTCAGGTCAGATTACTGAGGTATTCGACTAATCAACCGAATAGCACAACATTGAGTTGAGAGTCTTGGGGCTCGCTTTGCCGAGCCCCAATTCTCCCAACTTTTTACGGGAATAGCTCAGTTGGTAGAGCACTGGTCTCCAAAACCAGGTGTCGGGAGTTCGAGCCTCTCTTCCCGTGCTAATACGAATTAATTATGGAAATAATCAACTATTGTAAGGCTTCATACGAAGAACTTGTGCATAAGGTGTCTTGGCCTACACGCAAGGAGCTGATGAGCAGCGCGGTCGTCGTTTTAATTGCTTCCCTTTGTATCGCGGTGTTTATCGGTCTTGTCGATAAGGTATTTGACAACGTTATGGAGTTGGTTTACGGCTTGGCCAAATAATCTGTAGGTGGTATGGCTGAAATTGAAATGAAGTGGTACGTGATGCGTGCCATAAGTGGAAAGGAAGGCAAGGTAAAGGAGTACATTGATGCGCTGCTCGCCCAGAAAGGTGAGTTGAGCAAACATGTATCTCAGGTACTGATTCCCACAGAGAAGGTAGTCACCGTAAAAAACGGAAAACGTAGTGTCAAAGAGAGAAACTTCCTTCCGGGATATGTGCTGGTAGAGGCTGAGATGACGGCTGAAACTCAAGGTGTGTTGCGTGAAACACCCAACGTGCTGGGTTTCCTGTCGGACACGAAGACGAGTACCAAGCCCATGCCCCTTCGCCCCAATGAGATCAACCGACTGCTGGGTACCGTAGATCAGATTACGGAGATTACCGAGGAGGTGGATGTTCCCTTCAGCGTGGGCGAGAGCATCAAGGTCATCGACGGTCCCTTCAGTGGATTCGATGCACTCATTGAGGAGGTTAATGCTGAGAAGAAAAAACTCCGCGTCATGGTCAAGATTTTCGGAAGGAAAACTCCTCTGGAAGTCAGCTTTATGCAGGTTGAAAAGCAGTAAGGTCCGTTACAAACCTGAATACTGCTTGGATAAATAATCAATTATAAAGTACATTAAAAATGGCTAAAGAAGTTGCTGGATTAATCAAATTACAGATTAAAGGAGGCGCTGCAAATCCATCACCCCCAGTAGGTCCCGCTCTGGGTTCCAAGGGTATCAACATCATGGATTTCTGTAAGGCATTCAACGCCAGAACTCAGGACAAGGCCGGTAAGGTGCTGCCTGTAGTTATCACTTATTACACGGACAAGAGCTATGACTTCGTTGTCAAGACTCCTCCTGTGGCTATCCAGTTGATGGATGCATGCAAGATCAAGAGCGGTTCTGCCGAGCCCAACCGTAAGAAGGTGGCTTCCATCACCTGGGAGCAGGTTCGCACCATCGCTGAGGATAAGATGCCTGACCTGAACTGCTTCACCGTTGAGGCTGCAATGTCTTTGGTAGCTGGTACAGCAAGAAGTATGGGTATCACGGTAAGTGGAGAATTCCCTGGTAAATAATTTAAAAAACTTCAATTAAGATGAGTAAACTGACAAAGAATCAGAAGTTGGTAGCTGGCAAGATTGAAGCAGGGAAGGCTTACACCTTGAAGGAGGCTTCTGCCTTGGTAAAGGAGATTACCACTACCAAGTTCGATGCTTCTGTGGATATCGATGTCCGCCTGGGTGTGGATCCCCGCAAGGCCAACCAGATGGTACGTGGTGTAGTTTCACTGCCCAACGGTACCGGTAAGGTGACCCGAGTTCTCTGCCTCTGTACTCCCGATGCTGAGACTGCAGCCAAGGAGGCTGGCGCTGACTACGTAGGTCTCGATGAGTATATCGAGAAGATTAAGGGTGGTTGGACGGATATCGACGTCATCATTACCATGCCCGCCATCATGGGTAAGATTGGTGCTCTGGGTCGTATCCTCGGTCCCCGCGGACTTATGCCCAACCCCAAGAGTGGTACTGTAACCATGGATGTGGCCAAGGCCATCCGTGAGGTTAAGCAGGGTAAGATTGACTTCAAGGTTGACAAGACAGGTATCGTTCACGCTGCCATCGGTAAGGTAAGTTTCACCCCCGAGCAGATTGCTGAGAATGCCCGTGAGTTCATTGCAACCATCAACAAGCTCAAGCCTGCTGCTGCCAAGGGTACCTACGTGAAGAGTGTTTATCTTTCAAGTACCATGAGTGCTGGTATCAAGATTGATCCCAAGGCTGTTGAAGAAATCTAAAAACGTTGACAATCATGAGAAAGGAAGATAAAGTTACCGTCATAGCACAACTTGGCGAACTGCTCAAGGAGTACGCGCATTTCTACCTCATCGACGTTGAGGGCATGAATGCAGAGGATACTTCTGCCCTGCGCCGCAGCTGCTTCAAGAACGAGGTGAAGATGGTTGTTGTCAAGAACACCCTCTTCCAGAAGGCACTTGAGGCCAGTGAGCTGCAGTGCGAGGAGATGTACCCCGCTCTGGTTGGCACCACCGCCGTTGTGTTCACCAACGTGGCTAACAAGCCCGCCAAGATGTTGAAGGAAGCTGCTGCCAAGAAGGCTGAGAAGCCCGCTCTGAAGGCTGCTTACGCTGAGAGCACTGTTTATGTAGGTGCTGACCAGCTCAATACTCTTGCCGCTCTTAAGAGCAAAAATGAACTTATTGCAGATGTTATCGCTGCTCTCGAGTCTCCCATCATGAATGTGTTGAGCGCACTGGAGAACAAGGAAGAGGCTAAGGCAGAAGAAGCTGCTGCAGAGTAATTTAATTAGATTTATAACATTTACAAAAATTCAAAAATATGGCTGATATTAAGGCTATTGCTGCTGAGCTCGTTGCGCTCACAGTACAGGAAGTAATCGATCTTAAGAACGAACTTAAGGAAACTTATGGTATTGAGCCCGCTGCTGCTGCCGTTGTGGTAGCTGCTGGTGAGGGTGGTGCTGCTGCTGAGGAGGAGAAGACTGACTTCGACGTTGTCCTCAAGAGTGCAGGTGCTGCCAAGCTCCAGGTTGTTAAGGCTGTCAAGGAGGCTTGCGGTCTCGGTCTGAAGGAGGCTAAGGAGATGGTTGACGGTGCTCCCAGCGTGCTCAAGGAGGGTATGCCCAAGGCTGACGCTGAGGCTCTCAAGAAGACTCTCGAGGAGGCTGGTGCTGAGATTGAGCTGAAGTAAGCTGATTCCCCGGTCTTTAAGACTTATAACGGTAAAGGATCCTCTGGTAGAGGGTTCTTTACCTTTTTGCGTCTGCGTGCGTGCACGCGTATGTATATATAGGGTTACGGCCCTCTACCATACACCCGCCTTCCCTATTACCGGTCACTGACGTTCAAGTGCCGGACATTTGAAAAGAATATATTTATCAACCACGATATATGGCTTCAAATTTGATCAACAACAGAGTTAATTTCACCTCCGTGAAGAGTCCGATGCCCTATCCGGACTTCCTCGAGGTACAGCTGAAGTCTTTCAAGGACTTCCTGCAGTTGGACACTCCTCCTGAGCTGAGAAAGAACGATGGCCTCTACAAGGTTTTCTCTGAGAACTTCCCCATTCAGGACACACGCAACAACTTCACACTGGAGTTCTTGGACTACTACATTGATCCGCCACGCTACACCATCGAGGAATGTCTCGAGCGTGGACTGACCTACAGTGTGCCTCTCAAGGCCAAGCTCAAGCTGTACTGCACGGATCCTGACCACGAGGATTTCGACACCGTCATCCAGGACGTCTTCCTCGGTCCCATTCCCTACATGACGGACAACGGAACGTTCATCATCAATGGTGCAGAGCGTGTCGTAGTGTCACAGCTTCACCGTTCCCCCGGTGTCTTCTTCGGCAGCAGCATCCATGCCAACGGTACGCAGCTCTACTCGGCCCGTATCATCCCCTTCAAGGGTAGCTGGATTGAGTTTGCCTCTGACATCAACAACGTGATGTATGCCTACATCGACCGTAAGAAGAAGCTGCCCGTCACCACTCTGTTGCGAGCCATCGGTTTCGAGAATGACCGAGACATCCTCGACATCTTCGACCTCGCAGAGGACGTGGAAGTCAGCGAGGAGAACCTCAGAAAGCATCTGGGCAGCACGCTGGCAGCCCGCGTGCTCAGCACCTGGACCGAGGACTTCGTGGATGAGGATACCGGCGAGGTGGTCAGCATCGAGCGCAACGAGGTCGTACTGGACCGTGAAACGGTGCTCACCGAGGACAATATCGAAAAGATTCTCGACAGCGGTGTCCAGAGCATTCTCGTTCACAAGAACAACCCCAACAGTTCGGACTACAGCATCATCTTCAACACCCTGCAGAAGGATACTTCCAACTCGGAGTATGATGCCATCAAGTTCATCTACCGTCTGCTGCGCAACGCTGAGCCTGCTGATGAGGCAAGTGCACGTGAGGTCATCCTGAACCTCTTCTTCAGCGAGAAGCGTTATGACCTGGGCGATGTGGGTCGTTACCGCCTGAACCGCAAGCTGAACCTCCACACGGACCCCTCCGTACGTGTCCTGACGAAGGAGGATATCATCGAGATTATCAAGTATCTCATCGAGCTGGTGAACAGCAAGGCCAATGTGGATGACATCGACCACATGTCCAACCGCCGCGTGCGTACCGTAGGTGAGCAGCTGAGCAACCAGTTTGCCATCGGTCTGGCTCGTATGACCCGTACCATCCGCGAGCGCATGAACGTGCGTGACAACGAGGTCTTCACGCCTACCGAACTCATCAATGCCAAGACGATAAGCAGCGTGGTGAACAGCTTCTTCGGCACCAACGCACTGAGCCAGTTCATGGACCAGACGAACCCCCTGGCTGAGGTGACCCACAAGCGCCGTCTCTCTGCCCTGGGTCCCGGTGGTCTCTCCCGCGAGCGTGCTGGTTTCGAGGTGCGAGACGTACACTACACGCACTACGGACGTCTCTGTCCCATCGAGTCGCCTGAAGGTCCCAACATCGGTCTTATCAGTTCGCTCTGCGTCTTTGCCAAGATCAACAGCCTGGGCTTCATCGAGACACCTTACCGAGTGGTTGAGAATGGTAAGGTCGATCTGAGTGATGCAGGTATCCGCTACCTGAGTGCTGAGGAGGAGGAGAAGATGGTCATCGGCCAGGGTAATGCCCCCCTGAATGATGATGGTACCTTCATCCGCAAGGTTGTGAAGTGCCGTCAGGATGACGACTATCCCGTGGTGCCGCCCACCGAGGTCAACCTCATGGATGTGGCTCCCCAGCAGATTGCGTCCATCGCTGCTTCGCTCATTCCCTTCCTGGAGCATGACGATGCCCACCGTGCACTGATGGGTTCGAACATGATGCGCCAGGCCGTGCCCCTGCTCCGCACCGAGGCTCCCATCGTGGGTACAGGTATCGAGAAGCAGGTGTGTGAGGACAGCCGCACGATGATTACGGCCGAGGGTGAGGGTGTCATCGATTATGTGGATGCCAACACCATACGTATATTATATGACCGTACGGAGGAGGAGGAGTTCGTCAGCTTCGAACCTGCCCTCAAGGAATACCGCATTCCCAAGTTCCGCCGTACCAACCAGAATATGACCATCGACCTGCGTCCCATCTGCGAGAAGGGACAGCGCGTCAAGAAGGGCGACATCCTCACCGAGGGTTACTCCACACAGGCCGGAGAGCTGGCACTGGGCAAGAACCTCCTGGTGGCCTACATGCCCTGGAAGGGTTACAACTACGAGGATGCCATCGTGCTCAACGAGCGCATCGTACGTGAGGACATCCTGACCTCCGTACATGTGGAGGAGTTCTCCCTCGACGTGCGTGAGACGAAGCGTGGTATGGAGGAACTGACTTCCGACATTCCCAATGTCAGCGAGGAGGCTACCAAGGACCTGGACGAGAATGGTATCATTCGTGTCGGTGCGCGTGTGGAGCCGGGCGACATCATGATCGGTAAGATTACGCCCAAGGGCGAGAGTGACCCCTCGCCCGAGGAGAAACTGCTCCGCGCCATCTTCGGCGACAAGGCCGGTGACGTGAAGGATGCCTCCCTGAAGGCTTCTCCTTCACTGAGTGGTGTGGTCATCGACAAGAAGCTCTTCTCCAAGGTCATCATGACCCGTGCGGCCAAGTTGCAGAACAAGCCGCGCCTGGCTGCCATCAACGAGGAGTTCAACAGTAAGGTGGGCGACCTCACCGACATCCTGGTGGATAAGCTCATCGAGCTGACCAAGGGCAAGAAGTGTGCCGGGGTGCGTGACTACAACAACGACGAACTCATCCCTGCCGGTGCCAAGTTCCTGCCCGGTACGCTGAAGAGTTTCGACTATACCACCGTACAGGTGGGGGGATGGACCGAGGACGAGCATACCAATGAGCTCATCTCCCAGCTCATCATCAACTACCTGAAGAAGTACAAGCTGCTGGATGCTGAGGCCAAGCGCAAGATCCTGATGCTCAACGTCGGTGACGAGTTGCCCAACGGCATCATTCAGATGGCCAAGGTCTATATCGCCAAGAAGCGTAAGATCGGTGTCGGTGACAAGCTGGCTGGTCGTCACGGTAACAAGGGTATCGTCAGCAAGATTGTACGTCAGGAGGACATGCCTTTCCTCGCAGACGGTACGCCTGTCGATATCGTGCTCAACCCGCTGGGTGTGCCTTCACGTATGAACATCGGCCAGATCTTCGAGGCTGTGCTCGGTGCCGCAGGCCGCAAGCTCGGCGTTCACTTTGCTACGCCCATCTTTGATGGTGCCAAGCTCGAGGACCTGAACGAGTGGACGGACAAGGCAGGGCTGCCCCGCTACTGCTCTACCCAGCTCTATGACGGTGCCACGGGTGAGGCCTTCGACCAGCTGGCCACGGTGGGTATCGCCTACATGCTGAAGCTCGGTCACATGGTCGAGGACAAGATGCACGCTCGTAGCATCGGTCCCTACTCGCTCATCACGCAGCAGCCCCTCGGTGGTAAGGCACAGTTCGGTGGACAGCGTTTCGGAGAGATGGAGGTCTGGGCCATCGAGGCCTTTGGTGCCAGCCATGTGCTGCAGGAGATTCTTACCATCAAGTCTGATGACGTCACGGGCCGCAGCAAGGCCTACGAGGCTATCGTCAAGGGTGACGCCATGCCTACTCCCAACATTCCCGAGTCTCTCAACGTGTTGCTCCACGAGTTGCGCGGTCTGGGCTTGAGCATTAATTTCGACTAAGAGTACAAATCCAAAGGGTGTTCCGTGACGGCCACACGGAATGGAAGCAGGGAGCACCCCGAAAAGTTATAATTCAGGAAATATGGCTTTTAAGAAAGATAACAAGGTAAGAAATAACTTTACCAAGATAACCATTGGACTGGCCTCTCCCGAGGAAATCCTCGAGAACTCATACGGTGAGGTGCTGAAGCCAGAGACCATCAACTACCGCACCTACAAGCCCGAGCGTGACGGACTCTTCTGCGAGCGCATCTTCGGTCCTACCAAGGACTATGAGTGCTACTGCGGTAAGTACAAGCGCATACGCTACAAGGGCATCGTGTGCGACCGCTGTGGTGTGGAGGTGACGGAGAAGAAGGTACGCCGTGAGCGCAGCGGCCATATCGACCTCGTGGTGCCCGTGGCTCACATCTGGTACTTCCGTTCTCTCCCCAACAAGATCGGTTACCTGCTGGGCATTCCCACCAAGAAACTCGATTCCATCATCTACTACGAGCGCTACGTGGTCGTACAGCCCGGTGTGCTGCAGAATGAGGTCTTCGACTTCCTGGAGGCTCCCCTCCAGCAGAACGACGTGCTGAGCGAGGAGGAGTACTCGCAGGTCATGGACCGTCTGGCTGCCGTTTCCAAGGACAACCAGTACCTGGAGGATACCGACCCCAACAAGTTCATCGCCAAGATGGGTGCTGAGGCCATCTATGACCTCCTCCAGCGCATCGACCTCGACAGCCTCTCCTACAGTCTGCGTGACGCTGCCAACAGCGATACCGCTCAGCAGCGCAAGAACGAGGCACTGAAGCGTCTGCAGGTCGTAGAGTCCTTCCGTGCCAGCCGCGGACACAACAAGCCGGAGTGGATGATCATGAAGATTCTCCCTGTCATACCGCCCGAACTGCGCCCCTTGGTGCCCCTGGACGGTGGACGTTTCGCTACGAGCGACCTCAACGACCTCTACCGCCGTGTCATCATCCGCAACAACCGTCTGAAGCGTCTCATCGAAATCAAGGCACCTGAGGTGATTCTCCGCAACGAGAAGCGTATGCTTCAGGAGTCGGTGGATAGTCTCTTTGACAACTCACGCAAGAGCAGTGCCGTGAAGACGGAGAGCAACCGTGCCCTCAAGTCTCTCTCTGACTCGCTCAAGGGTAAGCAGGGACGCTTCCGTCAGAACTTGCTGGGTAAGCGTGTCGATTACTCTGCACGTTCCGTCATCGTGGTGGGTCCTGAACTGAAGATGGGTGAGTGCGGTCTGCCCAAGCTGATGGCGGCCGAGCTCTACAAACCCTTCGTCATCCGCAAGCTCATCGAGCGTGGCATGGTGAAGACCGTGAAGAGTGCCAAGAAGATTGTGGATCGCAAGGATCCCGTCATCTGGGACATCCTGGAGCACGTCATGAAGGGTCATCCCGTCATGCTGAACCGTGCACCTACCCTGCACCGTCTGGGTATCCAGGCTTTCCAGCCCAAGATGATTGAGGGTAAGGCCATCCAGCTGCATCCCCTGGCATGTACGGCGTTCAACGCTGACTTCGACGGTGACCAGATGGCCGTGCATCTGCCCCTGAGCAATGAGGCTATCCTGGAGGCTCAGCTGCTGATGCTCCAGAGCCACAACATCCTGAACCCTGCCAACGGTGCTCCTATCACCGTGCCTTCGCAGGATATGGTGCTGGGTCTGTACTACATCACCAAGCTGCGTCCCGGTGCCAAGGGCAGCGGTCTGACTTTCTACGGCACGGAGGAGGCCATCATTGCCTACAATGCCAAGAAGGTGGAGATTCACGCTCCCATCAAGGTTTATGTAGAGGACAAGATGGAGGATGGTTCCATCGGTCGCCGCATGGTGGAGACCAGTGTGGGCCGCATCATCGTCAACGAAATCATCCCTACGGAGGTGGGTTTCTTCAACGGAGTTATCTCCAAGAAGACCCTGCGCGGACTCATCACCGACGTCATCAAGGCTACCGGTGTGGCACGTGCCTGCGACTTCCTGGACGGTATCAAGAACCTGGGTTACAAGATGGCCTACGAAGGTGGTCTGTCCTTCAACCTCGGTGATATCATCATCCCCAAGGAGAAGGAGGAACTCGTACGTCAGGGTAACGAGGAAGTGGAGCGCATCACGGGTGACTACAACATGGGTTTCATTACCAACAACGAGCGTCACAACCAGGTAGTCGATGTCTGGACGCATGTCAACAACAACCTGTCTGAAGTGCTGATGAAGACCATGCGCGAGGCTGACCAGGGTTTCAACGCCGTATATATGATGCTTGACTCCGGTGCCCGTGGTAGTGCCGGACAGATTTCTCAGTTGTCAGGTATGCGTGGTCTGATGGCCAAGCCCCAGAAGGCCGGTGCTGAACCCGACACCATCGAGAACCCCATTCTCTCCAACTTTAAGGAGGGTATGAGCGTGCTGGAGTACTTCATCTCTACCCACGGTGCCCGTAAGGGTCTGGCCGATACTGCCTTGAAGACGGCCGATGCAGGTTATCTGACACGTCGTCTCGTCGATGTCAGCCATGACGTCATCATCAACGAGGAGGACTGCGGTACGCTGCGCGGACTTACGTGTTCTGCCCTGAAGAACGGTGATGAGGTCATCAGTTCGCTCTCTGAGCGCATCCTGGGCCGTGTTTCCGTACACGACATCATACATCCCACCACGGGCAAGCTCATCGTGGCTTCGGGTGAGGAAATCACTGAGGAAAAGGCTGCCGAGATTGAGAAGAGCCCCATCGAGACGGTCGAGATTCGTTCCGTGCTGACCTGCGAGAGCCGCAAGGGTGTCTGCATGAAGTGTTACGGACGTAACCTCGCTACCAGCCGCATGGTACAGAAGGGTGAGGCTGTGGGTGTCATCGCCGCACAGTCCATCGGTGAGCCCGGTACTCAGCTGACACTGCGTACCTTCCACGCCGGTGGTGTGGCCGGCAACGCCGTGGCCAACGCCATGATCAAGGCCAAGCACAATGCCAAGCTTGAGTTTGACGAGCTCCGCACCGTGGATTTCTTGGACGAGGAGGGCAAGGCCGCACAGATGGTCGTAGGCCGTCTGGCGGAGGTTCGCTTCGTGGATGTCAACACGGGTATCGTGCTCCTCTCGCAGAATGTACCCTACGGTTCTACGCTCTACAAGGCGGAAGGTGATGTAGTGGAGAAGGGCGACTTGATTGCCAAGTGGGATCCCTTCAATGCCGTCATCGTGACGGAGGCTGCGGGTAAGGTGGTCTTCGAGAATGTCATCGAGAACGTGACGTACCGTGCCGAGGTGGATGACACCACGGGTCTGCGCGAACTCATCATCATCGAGTCGCGTGACAGGACCAAGGTGCCCACGGCCAGCATCCTGGACGAGAACGGCGACCTCATCCGTACTTACAGTTTCCCCATCGGCGGACATATCTCTGTGGAGGACGGACAGATGGTAAAGGGTGGCGATGTCCTCGTGAAGATTCCCCGTGCCCAGGGTTCTGCCGGCGATATTACCGGTGGTCTGCCCCGTGTCACCGAGCTCTTCGAGGCTCGTAACCCCAGCAACCCTGCCGTTGTGGCTGAGATTGACGGTGAGATTTCCATGGGTAAGCTCAAGCGTGGCAACCGCGAAATCATCATCACTTCCAAGGTGGGTGACGTGCGCAAGTACCTCGTACCCCTGTCCAAGCAGATCCTCGTACAGGAGAATGACTACGTGCGTGCCGGAACACCGCTCTCGGACGGTGCCATCACGCCGGCTGACATCCTGGCCATCAAGGGTCCCACGGCCGTACAGGAGTACATCGTGAACGAGGTGCAGGACGTATATCGTCTGCAGGGTGTGAAGATCAACGACAAGCACTTTGAGGTTATTGTGCGTCAGATGATGCGCAAGGTGCAGATCAACGAACCCGGAGATACCAACTTCCTGGAGCAGCAGATTGTAGATAAGCAGGAGTTTGCTGAGGAGAATGACCGCATCTGGGGCAAGAAGTACGTCATCGATGCCGGAGACAGCGAGACCATGCAGAAGGGTATGATTGTCACCGCACGCAAGCTGCGTGACGAAAACTCCATGCTCAAGCGCCGTGACCTCCGTACCGTTCAGGTTCGTGATGCCGTACCTGCTACTTCTACACAGATACTTCAGGGTATCACGCGTGCCGCTCTCCAGACCAGCAGCTTCATGTCGGCTGCTTCGTTCCAGGAGACCACCAAGGTGCTCAACGAGGCTGCCATCAACTTCAAGAGCGACCGACTGGAGGGTATGAAGGAGAACGTTATCTGCGGTCACCTCATTCCGGCAGGTACGGGTCTGCGTGAGTTTGAGAAGATTGTGGTGGGCAGCAAGGAGGACTATGACCGCGTACTGGCCAACCGCAAGAGCATTCTCGAATATGCCGACGACGACCTGGATTGATACCTGGCAAAGGTAGATACTGATAAGGATAATTTATAGAATCCACCTGAAGTGATTGTGGGTCACCATATTTTCAGAAGGGGAACTACGTGGAGTGGTTCCCCTTCTGCTTTCTCACAGGGTAGTTCCCCTGAGGAATGGGGGGCACAGAGGATGTCTTTTTCTCCACTGTCGTGTGTGTTGTTCATTTTTGCCTGTAATACGGCCTTTTTGTACGCAAGAAGTGAATAAATGGCATTTTTTTTGTAACTTTGCACCCGATTTCAGATGTGACCTGCCTTCCCATGCCTCCCAGGGGGCTTTTCTGCCGGTAGGAAGGGGGAGGGTGGAGGTCGTGTATGTAGGACGATGAAGAGAATAGCACTATTATTGTTGATGGCTGTACTGGCCACGCTGCAAATGGCAGCACAGTACGTTCAGGGCACCATTACCGACGAGACGGGCGAACCCCTTCCCGGTGCACATGTGTATTACCAGGCTGACAAGCGTACCCTGGTGACGGCCGACATAGATGGTAAATACCGCATTGCTTTCCGTAAGGGGGCACTGGTGTTTTCCATGATGGGTTTCGATACCAAGATTGTCGAAACCAAGACGGCACAGAAGCTGAACGTGAAGATGAAGGAGTCGCTCAGCTCTATGAAGGAGGTGGAAATCACCAGCAAGCGCCGCAAGTATGTGCGCAAGAACAATCCGGCGGTACTGCTCATGCAGAAGGTCATCGAAGCCAAGAAGGCGAGTGACCTCAAGCAGCATGACTTCTACAGTTACATGAAGTACGAGAAGATGGTCACGGCACTCAATGAGTTTACTCCCAAGGTTTTTGAAGATGACCATTTCAAGCGTTTCCCCTTCCTCAAGGAGCATGTCGAGGTCTGTCCCGAGACGCGTAAGCTCATTCTGCCGCTCATCGTGGACGAGAAGGTGAGCCGCATCATATACCGCAAGAGTTCCAACACGGAGAAGAGTATCGTGGTGGGACAGCGGAGCGAGGGTGTCAACGAGCTCCTCAACACAGGTGACATCATGACGACACTCCTGGCGGACTGCTTCACCGATGTGGATATCTACCAGAATGACGTGAGACTCCTGCAGTACCCCTTCCTCAGTCCTATCTCGTCCTCGGGGGCCATCCGTTTCTACCGCTACTATCTCTCTGATACGCTCATGGTGGATAAGGACAAGTGCTTCAAGGTCGATTTTACACCCAACAATCCCCAGGATTTCGGTTTCTCCGGAACGCTCTGGGTCATGGCTGACAGCACCTATCGCCTCAAGCGGGCTCACCTGGGCATTCCCAAGCGTTCTGACGTGAACTTTGTGGAGCACATGGACATCATACAGGAGTTTGATTCGCTGCCCACCGGGGAACAGGTCGTGACGAACAACAAGATGATTGTGCAGCTCAAGCTGGCTTCCTGGATTCAGAAGGCTCAGGTGGAGCGTGTTGTCAAGTACAGTGGTTTTGATTTCTCTGCCATCCCTGAACGTACCTTCAAGTTCCAAGGTTCTACCAAGGTGGAGAGCTCGGCTCAGATGCGTGACGAGGAGTTCTGGGAGCAGCAGCGCCCCACGCCCCTGACCAAGAGCGAGGGACAGATGAATACTTTCATGCAGCGGCTCCAGGCCATCAAGGGCTTCAAGGAAGTGCTCTGGGTGGCCAAGGCTTTCATCGAGAATTTCGTCGAGACGAGCATAGACCCCAAGCGTCCTTCTAAGGTGGATATCGGTCCTGTCAATACCATGCTCACCAGTAATTTTGTCGAGGGATTCAAGTTGCGTGCCAGTGCGCAGACCACGGCCAACCTCAACAAGCACTGGTTCCTCAAGGGATATACGGGCTATGGCTTCGGTGACCACCGCTGGAAGGGCATGGGCGAGGTGACGTATTCCATCAGCCCCAAGGACTACCTGCCCCGTGAGTTTCCCAAGAACAATATCACGGCCCATTTCTTCTACGACGTGATTGCTCCCAGTGACCGTTTCATCCAGACGGACAAGGATAATGTGTTCACCTCACTCAAGTGGACGCGCCTCGACCACATGAGCTACGTGCAGCGTTTCCAGCTCCAGTATGACCGGGAGTGGGAGAATGGCATGCACCTCGTGGCTACGGCGCGCAGGGAGCGTGCCGAGGGGGCCGGTGAACTCTTCTTCCAACCTCTCCACGATGCAAGCAATACGCCTGCAGAAATCACGGCTGAGGTGCCTGCTCCTGTCACGGAGACGGACTGGAAGATGCCGCAGCGCGACTATGCCGGCAACAGAAAGTACCTTACCACTACCGACCTCTCTCTCTTCTTCGAGTATCAGCCCGGGGCTTCGTGGATCAACACCAAGCAGCGCCGTCTGAAGACCAATTTCGACTCACCTATCATGGGAATCGGACACACCGTGGGCTTCAAGGGTCTGCTGGGGGGCGAGTATGACTACAACCTCACCGAACTCACGTTCTACAAGCGTATCTGGCTGCGCACCTGGGGTAAGTTCGATATCTATGCCAAGGCGCAATGCCAGTGGAACAAGGTGCCTTTCCCCCTGCTGTGCTATCCTGTCACCAACCTCAGCTACATCATGGAGGACTATACCTTCAACCTCATTGACAACATGGAGTTCATCACGGACCGCAATGCCACGCTACGTCTCTCCTGGGACTTCAACGGTAGGTTCTTCAACCGTGTTCCCTTGCTCAAGAAGCTGAAGTGGCGCGAGTTCCTGGGATGCAACATGTTCTGGGGCTATCTCTCGGACAAGAACAATCCGTTCCTGCGCCAGAATGCCAACGACCCACGTCTGTTCTATTTCCCGGGACACTTTAACCATGACGGAACCTTTACCTACAACTCGCAACTCATGGAGGCCAAGCGACCTTATGTGGAGTTGATAGTGGGTATCCACAATATCTTCAAGATTCTCCATGTAGAGTATGTACATCGTATCAACTACCTCAAGGAGGATACGCAGAAGTGGGGCATACGCTTCATGTTCCGCACCTCGTTCTGACACCATTCTTCTTTAACCTAAATCTAATGACATCATAACCTGACACGCATCATGAGAAAGATTCCCTTCCTGCCCGCACTCGTGGGTACCGGCTTCGGTGCCGGATTCTGGCCTTGGGGACCGGGCACGGCTGGTGCCTTGTTGGCCACACTGATTTGGTATGCCTTGTCATGCTTCCTTCCGGGGGCATGGCTTGTGCTGCTTACGTCGGTCCTCATACTCGTTTTTTATTTCCTGGGCGTTTGGTCGGCCAACAGCCTGAGCCGCTGGTGGGGCAAGGACCCCTCGCGTGTGGTGGTCGATGAGATGGTGGGCGTATGGATAAGTCTGCTGGCAGCCCCCGCAGGCAGTATCGCCTACGCCATCGCAGCCTTCGTGCTCTTCCGCTTATTCGACATTGTCAAGCCATGCGGAGTGAGGCACATGGAGAAGTTGCCCGGAGGACATGGTGTGATGATGGATGATGTCCTGGCCGGCATGTACGGCTTCTTCCTCATCTATGTGTTCAGGGAGGGGGGGCTGAAGTTCTTGGTGTTATAGTCTTTCTAGTCTTTCTAGTCCTTCTAGTTCTTCTAGTTCTTCTAGTCCTTCTAGTTATTCTAGTATTTCTAGTCAGCCTAGTCCTTTGGGTAATCCGTTATTGTTTCATTAATTCTATTCATGCAGTTCATTAAAGCCTTCTTCACCGCTCAGATAGCCAGCATAGCGGATTTTGTCAGCACTGTGTTGCTCTCTTCTGTATTGGGGGTGTACTATGTGGTGGCCACCACCATAGGGGCTGTGCTGGGTGGTGTGGTCAACTGCTGTATGAATTACAAGTGGGTGTTCCCCATGAGCGACAGTCGCAAGTGCTTCATTGCCCTGAAGTTTTTCTTTGTCTGGCTGGGCAGCATCACGTTCAATACATGGGGTACTTACCTTCTCACTGAGTGGATGAAGGACTCGGTCTGGGTTATTGCCATCCTAGGACAGTATCATGACCAGATATACATCCTCTCCAAGATTCTTGTGGCCATCCTCGTGGCAGTGTTCTGGAACTACCAGTTGCAGAGGCTCTTCGTGTATCGTAACCTGCATATCTTTGGGAAACGTCAACAAAAAGCCCCGGAGTCCTAAATGAAAACATAATGGATTCAACCCGCCCGAGGCGCATCTTTAAGAAAGTCAACCTATCCAAGGCAATTATTTGATAATAGATTATTCAACTTTGAGAAAGTTAGGTCAACCAACAAACGTCAAAAACAATTCCAAATAGATAAAATGAATTACAGAGATTTTTTTCAGAAACTGATTTACTGGGTCATCAATCCTCTTGTCAAGGGGATGATCAAGGTGGGTATTACGCCCAACCTCATTACTTTCACGGGTCTGCTCGGCAATGTGGCTGCTGCCGCCCTCGTCGTGTATGGAGGCATAGAGCATCCCGGAGACCTTTCCTACGTAGGGTGGGGTGGACTTATCATCCTTCTCTCTGGACTCTTTGACATGATGGATGGTCGTGTGGCCCGTGTGGGTAACATGAGCAGCACCTTCGGTGCACTCTTCGATTCTGTCCTCGACCGCTACAGCGAACTCATCACGCTCTTTGGCTTTTTCTACTGGCTCATTCTCAGTGGCTATCTTTGGGGAAGCATCATTACCTTTGCAGCCCTGGTGGGGAGTATCATGGTCAGCTATGTGCGTGCCCGTGCCGAGGGACTGGACATCGAATGTAAAGTGGGACTCATGCAGCGTCCAGAACGTGTGGTTCTCACCAGTGTGGCAGCCATACTGAGCGGTGTTCTCTATGGAGGCAGTTTTGACTCTACCCTCATTCTCATCTATGCCATGCTGGCCATTGCCGTGTTGGCCAACCTCACGGCTTTCTGGCGCATTGCGCATTGCTATAACCAGCTCAAGGACAAGAAATGAAGCATTCCTTACTCTCTCTACCCACTCGTCGTGAGGCCGTCATCTGTCTTTCGGCGTTTGCCGCATATTTCCTGCTGGTGGCAGTCTTCATGGGACTGCGTCCCGAACATGTGGGGCTGGCGGGACTCTTCCTTGCCCTTTTCTTCCTGACGGGCTATACACGACGCCTGGCCGTGTGCATGATTCCCTTCCTGCTCTTCGGCATGTCCTACGACGTGATGCGTCTCTACCCCAACTATATGGTGGGTGAGGTGGACATCGTGGGCATCCATGAGGCAGAACTGCAGTGGTTCGGCATCAGTGTGGAAGGAATGCGAATGACGCTCAACGAGTATTTCGCGCAGCACAACGCCCCCTTTGCTGACTTCTGGGCGGGCATCTTCTATCTTCTCTGGGTACCTGCTCCCATGGCATTTGGCATATATTGCTTCATCACCCATCGACGAGAGCTATTCCTTCGCTTTGCCTGGGCTTTCCTCTTCATCAATTTCCTGGGCTTTGCCGGTTACTACATCCATCCCGCTTCCCCTCCCTGGTTTTATGCCCAACAGGGTGGTGTGGTGCTCGACCCTGCCCTGTTGGGACAGCAGATGGGCAGTGAGGCGGGTCTGGCACGTTTTGATGCCCTCATAGGCAGTCCAGTCTTTCATGGTATCTATTCGCGCAATGCCAACGTCTTTGCTGCCGTGCCCTCCCTCCACTCCACTTACTGCCTCTGTGCATTCCTCTATGCAATGATAGGGCGATGCCGCTGGTACGTGACCCTTTCGCTGGGCCTCCTCTCCCTCGGTATCTGCTGGACGGCTGTCTATACCAGTCATCACTACGTCATCGACGTAATTCTTGGTGTCGCCCTCTGTCTCTCCTTCGTCCTCGTCTGGGAACGCTGCCTGCTGCGCTGGAAGCCCCTAAAGAGGTTTTTTCAGCGATACACAGAGTACGTGGAGGAGAGAAGAGTTCATAGTTCATAGTTTTTCTAGTCTTTCTAGTTTTTCTAGCCTCTCTAGCCTCTCTAGTTATTCTAGTCATTCTAGTTATTCTAGTTTCACTAGTTCTTCTAGCCTTTCTAGTTCTTCTAGTCCTTCTAGTTATTCTAGCCTTTCTAGTTTATCTGGTTCTCCTAGTTTCTCACAATAATTAATCATCAGATTCAATCATGAAAAAAGCAACGCTTACCACCCGCGCATACCTTGTTCCTTTTGTCCTGGTCACTACGCTGTTCTTCCTCTGGGGATTTGCCCGTGCCATCCTTGATGTCCTCAATAAGCATTTTCAGGATACGTTGCATGTGGATATCACCCAGTCTGCCTTGATTCAGGTCGTGACATATCTGGGTTATTTCCTGATGGCCATACCCGCAGGTATGTTCATCAATCGTTATGGGTATCGTCGTGGCGTAGTCTTCGGCCTTACTCTTTTCGCTGCTGGTGCTTTCCTCTTCATTCCCAGTTCTGAAGCCGGTGCTTTCCAGGGATTCCTGGCTTGTCTCTTCATCATAGCCTGTGGTCTGGCTTTCCTTGAGACCTCTGCCAATCCATACGCCACGCAGCTGGGTTCGCCCGAAACGGCCACATCGCGTCTCAACCTTTCTCAGTCTTTCAACGGCATGGGTAGTTTCCTGGCCCCTCTCATTGTGGGTGGTTTCCTCTTCGATGAGGCTTCCTCTTCCCGTGCCGACATCTCGATGCCCTATCTCGTGATGGGCATCGTGGTGGTCATCATTGCCGTGGTGTTCTCCTTTGTCCGTCTTCCGGAGATAGTGGGGGAGAAGGAGCAGACGGTTTCTGCTGAGGGTACACCCAGCAGTTCTCAGTCCCTCAAGTATCTCTTCTCGTTGCGTCAGGCAGGTCGCCATGCAGCCTGTCCCTTTGTGTTGGCTCTCTCTGCCTTGCTGTGCTATGAGATAGGTGAGATAAGCATCAACAGTTACTTTGTCAATTTTACCACCGACATGGGGCTGCTTTCTTCCTCTACGGCCAGTTATATCCTCTCCCTCGCCCTTGTGGTCTTCATGATTGGCCGTTTTCTGGGTTCTGCACTCATGCTCGTGGTGCGTCCTGCCCTGATGCTCCTCATCTGTGCCAGTGGAAGTCTCCTGTGCATGGCCCTGGTGCTGCTCACGGGAACCTTGACACAGCAGGGTGTCGAATGGGCTGGTACGGCCTCTCTTGTCTTCCTCATCCTCAACTACCTCTTCGAGAGTATCATGTTTCCCACCATCTTCTCGCTGGCTCTCACCGGACTGGGTGTCCACACCAAGACGGCCTCTTCTCTCCTGATGATGACTCCCGTGGGAGGCTGCTTCTTCCTTCTCGTTGCCTGGATGGCAGACCACACTACTCCCGTGGCTCCCTTCACCATTCCCCTGCTCGCCTTCCTCGTGGTTTGGATTTTTGCCTGGCGGTGTACGAGAAAGTAGTAAGGCGGGCTTGCTGCCCACAGGAAAAAGTTTGTTCACGGAGAACAAAACGTGTGCACAGGACTGAGTAAAGCGTGTGCACAGGACAAAAAGGTAGGTTCCATGAAGTATGATTTTTTATCGTATCATATTTCATGGAACCTACTTATAGGTAATTCTACAGAGAATAGCCAATACACAGACCCTATCATTCATAGAGCCTTCCTGTAATTCATGGTATCTACCTTAGCTCCTTTGGGATGCGGTCGATGGCCTGTTGTTCCGTGCCGCAGAAGGGACCAGAGGCTTCGAGCTTGAGGGTAGAGACGGCGGCGGCAAAATGTCCTGCTTCATCCACGCTGGCACCCTGCGCACGCTTATAGACATAACCCATGACGAAGGTATCGCCACATCCTGTGGCATCTACGATGTTGAGGGGCTCGTAGGCAGGTATGTCGTAGAACTGGCCGTCCGCCAATAGAGTACTGCCGAAGGAACCCTGTGTGAGGAGGACTTCCTTGACACCCCATGAGGCCAATGTTTCTGCTGCCTTGTGGAGGTGGGCTGTGCCGGTAAGTACCTCTGCCTCGTATTCGTTGACCTTGAGGATGTCGATGTACTTCAGTGCTTCACGCTTCTCCTTCCAATCGATGGCATACACTTTCTCACCTCGTACCTCGCGCAGATAACCTTGAGCATCGACAACAAGGGTACCTCGGGTGGAGAGGTATTGGATGACTTCAAGGGGGAAATCGTCGGCCAGAAGAGAACCGAGTACGATGTAGCGAGCCTTGACGTCCTTGACACTCTCGATGGTGAATGGGTCTGCTTTGGCGCGGACACGTTGATGGCGCACGTTTTGGTCTGCCTCATATATATTCTCAAAATAGACGGTATGGCGGCTGGGGACGACATCCACCTGTATGCCAGCAGCCCGCATGTCATGTACGGCCTGCATGTCCTCCTCAGCCAGCGAGGTGAGGAGGCGGTAGGAGAGATTCTTGTTGTTCAAATGGTTGATGCCGTAGGAGAAGTAGAAGGACGAACCTCCAGGCATGTAAATCTCGGCCTTGGGAGTCACAATCTTGTCCTTGGTGATGTGGCCGATACAGATGATGTCTTGCGGATGCATATACTGAAACAATTAACAATTAATAATTAACAATGAACAATTATCAATGAATAATGGGCTGCGCTATGATAACTCCTCAACTCCATCTTTCAATTTTCAACTCAGCTCTCAACTATGCACTATTAACTATTGCATATCCCCCTCGCCACCAGTGTGGCGGTTGTCCATGCAGCCTGTAGGTTATACCCTCCAGTGATTCCGTCCACGTCGAGTACCTCACCTGCGAAGTAGAGGTTGGTGATGGGAACGTTGAGAGGTGCTGTGTAGCGTAAGGTCTTACGGTCGATGGCTGAGAGCTCCACGCCTCCGCAGGTGACAAACTCTTCCTTGTGATGCCAGCGTCCCTGGATGGTGTACTGGTCATGGGTGAGGAGTTCTGCTAGTCGGTTCAACTGCTTGCGTCCCGCTTCGCCACACCGTCGTCCCCGAAGTCCCACCTTGTCGAGGAGGTAGTCCCAAAGCCTGTTTTGAAGGTCGTAGGGCCGCACGTTGTCGATGAGGCGTGCTGTCTGCCGGGAAAAGGTTTCCTGAAGGTGTGCGGCCACCTCTTCGGCCGTTCGCCCTCCTACCCAGTTGACAGCCAGGGTGGCATGGTACTGGTTCTCTGCCAGGAGGCGTGCTCCCCGGCTGGAGAGTTTCAGGATGGCAGGTCCACTCATACCCCAGTGTGTGATGAGCAGCGGTCCTTGGGCCTTGAACTTGGTGCCAGGCAGCGAGCATACCGCGTCCTCCACTACGGTGCCCATGAGTTGCTGTAGGGCAGGGTCGGTGATGTGGAAGGTGAAGAGAGAGGGCACTGGGTTTGTGAGGCGAACGCCCCACTGCTGAAGGGTGTGCAGCACCTGCCCGTGCAGTCCTCCTGTACAGATGCAGACATGGTCGTACTGCGTGAGATCAACGCGCGACGCGTCGAGGGCATCCGTTCCTGTCCTTATCTCCACCCCCAGTTTGTGACATTCACGCAGGAAGAGGTTGATGATGGCGTGGCTGTCCTGTGCTTCGGGGAAGATGCATCCATCCTCCTGTGCAACGAGAGGTACACCACGTGACTCAAACCACCGTATGGCATCTTCGTGGCTGAAGGCCCGCAGCCATCCCTTCAGGAGCCGATGGCCCCTTGGGTAGATGTGCTGCAGGTCAAGTCCGCTCTGGAAGGTGTTGGTGCAGTTGCACCGTCCACCTCCCGTGATTTCCACCTTGGCCAGTACCCGGCGCTGCCGTTCCAGGATGCATACGTGCATCTTGGGGCATAGTTCCTTGAGGGTAATGGCCAGGAAGAATCCTGCGGCTCCTCCGCCTACGATGGCTGTCTTCATCAGATGCTCAGTGTGTCCAGTACGTCGATGAGTTCCTTCTTGATGGGCTTGTCACTCTTGATGGCATTGGCAAAAGGAACATAGACCACCTCATCGTTGCGTATGCCTATCATCACGTTGCGCTGCCCCTCCAGCAGTGCCTGAATGGCACCGACACCCAGACGTGAGGCCAGGATGCGGTCTCCGGCAGAGGGACTTCCTCCACGCTGCAAGTGGCCGAGAATGGACACGCGCACGTCGTATTCCGGGTATTCCTTCTTGACGCGTTCCGCATAGTACATGGCACCACACTTGGGACTTTCGCTGACAATGACAATGCTCGAGGACTTGCTCTTGCGGATGCCTCGTCCGATGAAGTGCTCCAGCTGGTCTGCTCCGGTGGAATCCTCGGGTATGATGGCAGCCTCGGCACCTGCAGCTATGGCACTGTTCTGTGCCAGGAAGCCTGCATCGCGTCCCATGACTTCGATGAAGAAGATGCGTTCGTGGCTGGTAGCTGTGTCGCGTATCTTATCTACGCACTCCATGATGGTGTTGAGGGTGGTATCATAGCCTATGGTGAGGTCCGTGCCGTTGAGGTCGTTGTCTATGGTGCCTGGAAGACCTATGCAGGGTACGTCAAATTCCTGCGCGAAGATGCGCGCTCCAGCCAGTGAACCGTTGCCGCCGATGACGACGAGGGCATCGATGCCCGCTGACACCATGTTGTCGTAGGCTCTCTGGCGTCCTTCGGGAGTCATGAAATCCTTGCTGCGTGCTGTCTTCAGGATGGTACCTCCGCGCTGGATGATATTGCTCACGTTCTCCGTGGTGAACTCCTGAATCTCGTTGTTGATGAGACCCTCGTAGCCACGGTAGATGGCCATGACACGGAATCCGTTGGCTATGGCACCACGGGTCACGGCCCGGATGGCTGCATTCATGCCAGGGGCATCGCCTCCGCTGGTAAGAATGCCAATGCAGTTAATCTTTCTCATGTTCATTTCTCCTTTCTTTCTTTTTACCTTAATAATACCTTGTTTATATATAGACCCTCTTTCAAGGGGGAATGCTGTCAGTTTATGATGCAAAGATACAAAATAATCAATGAAAAGTACGCGGTGAAAGAGAAAAACTGCTTTTAAGATGCACGAAAACGTGGAAAATCACTGAAAATGAATAGAAATAACGGGAAAAAGTGAAAAATATGGGTAGAAAAAGCATGAGATTGTGAGATTTTTCGTACCTTTGCGGCCAGATTTATTCGCAACATAAAGTCTAACTCTATTAATTTATTAAAAAACAATTAATTAACTATGGCAGATTACAAAAATGTCGCACCTTTGGCCGACTTCGACTGGGAAGCATACGCCAATGGCAGTGCAAACACCGAGGTTAGTCACGAGGCTCAGGAGGCCGCTTATGCCGGAACCCTGAACAAGGTTAACGACTATGAGGTAGTGGATGGTACCGTTATCTCTATCAACAAGCGCGAGGTTGTTGTCAACATCGGTTTCAAGAGCGATGGCATCATCCCCGTAAGCGAATTCCGCTACAACCCCGACCTGAAGGTAGGTGACACCGTGGAGGTTTACATCGAGAATCAGGAGGACAAGAAGGGCCAGTTGGTTCTTTCACACAAGAAGGCCCGTGCAAGCCGCTCTTGGGACCGCGTCAACGCCGCTATGGAGAACGAGGAGATCATCAAGGGCTACATCAAGTGCCGCACCAAGGGTGGTATGATCGTGGACGTATTTGGTATCGAGGCATTCCTGCCCGGTAGCCAGATTGACGTGAAGCCCATCCGCGACTATGATATATTCGTAGGCAAGACCATGGAGTTCAAGGTTGTCAAGATCAACCAGGAGTTCAAGAACGTAGTGGTAAGCCACAAGGCTCTCATCGAGGCAGAGCTCGAACAGCAGAAGAAGGAGATCATCTCTCGTCTGGAGAAGGGTCAGGTACTCGAGGGTACTGTCAAGAACATCACCTCTTATGGTGTGTTCATCGACCTGGGTGGCGTGGACGGTCTCATTCACATCACCGACCTCAGCTGGGGCCGCGTAAGCGATCCCAAGGAGGTGGTAGAGCTCGACCAGAAGATCAATGTTGTTATCCTCGACTTCGACAACGAGAAGAAGCGCATTGCTCTGGGTCTCAAGCAGCTCACTCCTCATCCCTGGGATGCCCTGGATCCCAACCTCAAGGTGGGCGACCACGTAAAGGGCAAGGTAGTCGTTATGGCCGACTACGGTGCATTCATCGAGATTGCTCCTGGCGTAGAGGGTCTGATCCACGTATCTGAGATGTCTTGGAGCCAGCACCTGCGCAGCGCTCAGGACTTCATGAAGGTAGGTGACGAGGTAGAGGCAGTCATCCTGACCCTCGACCGTGAGGAGCGCAAGATGTCTCTGGGCATCAAGCAGCTCAAGGCTGATCCCTGGGAGAACATCGAGGAGAAGTATCCTGTGGGCAGCAAGCACAATGCCAAGGTTCGCAACTTCACCAACTTCGGTGTCTTCGTGGAGATCGAGGAGGGTGTGGATGGCCTCATCCATATCAGCGACCTGAGCTGGACCAAGAAGGTTAAGCACCCCAGCGAGTTTACGCAGATTGGTGCTCCCATCGAGGTTGTCGTACTTGAAATTGACAAGCAGAACCGTCGTCTGAGCCTCGGTCACAAGCAGCTGGAGGAGAATCCTTGGGATGTCTTCGAGACGGTATTCACCCAGGGCAGCGTACACCAGGGTACTATCATCGAGATGATGGACAAGGGTGCTGTGGTACAGCTCGAGTATGGTGTAGAGGGCTTCGCTACTCCCAAGCACCTCGTAAAGGAGGACGGTACCCAGGCTCAGCTGAACGAGAAGCTGGACTTCAAGGTTATCGAGTTCAACAAGGACAGCAAGCGCATCATCCTCTCTCACAGCCGCATCTTCGAGGATGCACAGCGTGCTGAGGCTCGTGCTGAGAAGAAGAATGCAGCTCCCCGCCGCCGCGCTGAGCACAAGGAGGAAGCTCCCGCTGTGAACAATGTGGCAGCAAGCACCACGCTGGGTGACATCGATGCACTGGCTGCATTGAAGGCCAAGCTGGAGAAGGGTGAGTAATCCCAATCCTACATAATTCGAAAGCCCGCGTACTGTAAAACGCGGGCTTTCTTTAATTCAAACAGCCTTTATCACACCCGCCTCATTACATGACCATGGAACCCTTCAGACTTCATATCCTCGGCTGTGGAAGTGCCAAACCTTCCAACGGACACCTGCCTTCGTGTCAGGTTCTCGACCTGCGTGGCAAACTCTACATGATAGATTGCGGTGAGGGGGCTCAGATGCAATGGAGCAGGGTAGGCCTGGGCATGACACGCCTGGGGCATATCTTCATCAGTCACAGTCATGGTGACCACTGTTTTGGACTGCCCGGTCTCATTTCTACCATGGGGCTGCTGGGACGCACAGCCGATCTTCACCTTCATGCCCCTGCTGACCTGCGTCCTTTTGTGGAGTGTGTATTGGAGGGTTTCTGTAAGGAGATGGACTACAAGGTGTATTTTCATGAAGTAGATACGCGGCAGTACAGCCTTGTCCATGAAGACCGCAGTGTAGAGGTGTGGAGCTTGCCCCTGCGTCATAGGATGCCCTGTGCGGGTTATCTCTTCCGTGAGAAACCTCTCCTTCCTCATATTCGTCCCGAGATGCTTGAAGCCTATCATATCCCGGTGAGTCAGGTGAATAATATCAAGGCAGGGCAGGACTGGGTGACAGAGGAGGGCGAGGTGATTCCGCACGAAAGGTTGACACGTCCTGCAGATCCCCCACGCAGCTATGCCTACTGCTCAGATACCTTGTATCGTCCTCAGCTGGCCGAATGGGTGCAGGGGGTCGATGTGCTCTTCCATGAGGCTACTTTTGGTGAGGAGTATCTCAGGCGGGCTCAGCAAACGGGGCACTCCACGGCACGCCAGGCGGCTCTTGTGGCAGACGCTGCCCATGTGAAACGTCTCCTTGTAGGCCACTATTCGGGACGAGTCAAGGATGAAGAGGCTCATCTGGCCGAGGCCCGGGCTGTCTTTCCCGAGACTTATCTTACCCGTGAAGGACAGGTCTGGGAGGTAAAATAGGTACTTGGAAGGTGCCAAAAGAGCTCTTTTTTGCACCTTCTTGCATTTTTTTTGCCTGATTGTTTGGTAGCAAAAGAGAATTTTCCTACCTTTGCGCAAGGAAAACTGACAAATTCAATACGAAATATATGCCAAGAGCACTTAGAATCATACTGCTTTCAGCCCTGGTTGTGATGTCTCCCGTAGCCATCATGGCAGAGGAGATGTGGGAAGAGCCCGAGCAGGAAGTCATGGCGGTAACCCTCACTACCAAAGGGCGTACCGTGCGTGTGTGCGGGGCTCATGGCAAGGTGCTGAACATATACGACCTGGCCGGTGTCAGGGTTGCCAGTTACCGCATTGAGGGAAATGACAAGACCTTCGATCTCAACCTTTCCGGTTGCTACATTCTCAAGGTAGATAAGGTGGTACGCAAGGTGTCGTTCCGATAGTCTTCCGTCAGGAAATCCTTTTTCCTTATTAAACTTTTCTTCCCCCTGAAGGTCAGAAGAATATGCAACGCGACGAAAAGCAGCTCATACTATTGTTGCGTGACGAATCCACGCGCCGTGAAGCCTTCGCCGAGGTGGTTCGTACCTATCAGGAACCTCTCTACCGGATGGTGCGACGCATTGTGCTCATTCATGAGGATGCTGATGACGTACTTCAGAATACCTTTATCAAGGCATGGCAGGGACTTGACAAGTTTCGTGGAGACTCCAGCCTGGGCACTTGGCTCTATCGCATCGCATCGCACGAGGCCCTGGATCACCTGGAGCGCAACAAGCGTCTGTGTGCCAGCATCGATGATGATGAGCATCCCGGCCATATGAGCCTGGCCAGCCGTTTGGAGAGTGACCCCTATTTTGATGGTGACGAGGTGGAACTGCAGCTTCAGGAGGCCATTGCTTCGCTACCTCACAAGCAGCGTCTGGTGTTCAACATGAAATACTACGACGAGATGAAATACGAGGAGATGTCGCAGGCCTTGGGTACCAGCGTCGGGGCTCTGAAGGCTTCCTACCATCTGGCCGTACAGAAGATAGCCAAATTCTTCGGATTGAATGAGTAGGGACTGGAGGAGCCGGAGAATGTGAAAGCAAAAGGAAACCCGAAGTATAAATTGGAACAGCAAAGAAGAATTTTGCCGGCCCCCTTAAACCTTACGGCATTTCGTTCGTCTAATAAGCAAATCAAACCACTATGACAGAGGAAAGACTGAAACATTACATCGAGGAAAAACGTCAGGGCAAGTCCCATGAAGTTTTCAAGGTGCCGGAGGGATACTTCGACAACCTGTGTGACCGCGTGATGTCGCAGTTGCCCGAAAAGCAGGTGCACACACGACGGGTAAGTATGTTGCGTGTATGGCGCTATGCCGCTGTAGCTGTAATAGGAGCCCTGATATGTACCAGTGTCTTGCTCATTCCCCGCTTGAAGCAGGGCGAGGCATCCCTCTCGCAGGCAGAGGCTGAGATGGGTTACGATATGCAGGCAGCCTGTTATGATGACGAGTGTCTGGGTGAGGTGTTGGAGTATGCGGGTATAGATAACAATGAGATAGCCCTGTATCTGACAGAATATTAAGGCGGTTCTATGAATTTCAAGAAAGGAGAAATGAGGATGAAAAGGTATGTGGCACTGTTTGTTTTGATACTGGCTTGTCTGCTGCCGGTGGCAGCGCAACAGCGTGAGGAAGGACGCCCCCGCTTCAATATGGAGGAGTTCCAGGGCTGGATGAAGTCTTTCATCCGTGAACGGGCTTGTCTCACGCAGGCTGAGGCTGACCTGGTGTTTCCTGTCTTCTTTGAGATGAAGCAGAAACAGATGGAACGGACACGTCGGGTAGGAGGGCTCACCATGGAGGCCTATAAGAAGACCGCCCCCAAGGAGTGCGAGGCACTGCTCAAGCAGATTACCGCCCTGCATGTAGAGTCTTCTAAACTGGAGCAGAGTTACTATGCCAGGATAGCCAAACTGGTAGGTGCGAAGAAGGCACTCAACATGATGTTTGCCGATGATGCCTTCCATCGTGAAATGCTGCGCAAGGCCGTTCCCCATGGAAATGGAAAAGGTTCCAATGGGGGGCGCGAAAGGGGTGGCAGACACAGTGAACGGCGATAAGCC
>CALZGT010000006.1 GCA_945787235.1 uncultured Prevotellaceae bacterium | reverse complement strand
ATTTATTTGCATAAATAGTGATATTATAAGCATAGAAAGTGCAATTATTTGGTTCTTTTTTGGGCGTTTCAAGGGAAAATAGTATCTTTGTGATAAAAGTCACAGTCCGTAGGTTATCATGTATTTCGACTTCGCCCTCCTCCACGCAGGCCACATCCGCTTTGAAGAGCCCTATGGCTATCATGATGTCAGCAGTACCTTCTCACGCATCCTCTTTGTCCGTGAGGGGCATGGCCGTGCCAGTTTCGGTCATGAAGAACATACCCTCTCCCCAGGGCAGCTTTATTTTGTTCCCCCCTTGCTGTCCCATACGATACAGAGTGAAAGCATGATAGACCTTTGCTATGTTCACTTCACCGACCTTTCGATGAAGATATTCGACCATTTCCATCGGTATCCCTACACACTGGAAACCCCTTCTACCCCTTGGGATGAGCAGCTCCTCACCCATCTGCTCAGCCTTGTCCCAACTTTTTGCCTCGATGACTTCTACCCAGTGAGTTACGAAGCCCCCCTCAAGATAAAGTCCTGCATAAAGAGTTTCCACTCGCTTCCGGCAGCTTCCCGCCTCGAACTCAATGGTCTTCTCCATGTCCTTCTGTCCCGTTTTATGGACCAGAATGCGTCTGCCGCCTCTGTCAGTGACATCCGTGTCAGCAAGGCCATCTGGACTATCAACCGTGACCTTTCCGAAGTACCGTCCCTTGACGAACTGGCGGCACGGGCATGTCTCACCAAGAACAGCTTCATCCGGCTCTTCCGCCTCCACACCGGTTTCACTCCTGCCGACTATATCATGCGCCGCCGCATCATGCACGCCCAGATGCTCTTCCTCTCCGGCCATCATTCCGTCAAGGAAGTGGCCCACCTTACAGGCTATGACAACCTCTCTTATTTTGACCGTATCTTCAAGCGTCTGGTGGGTGTCACTCCACTTGCATTCATCCTGCAGAATCCCTGAGGTGGTGAGGATGTTAAGGCTGATGAGTTCTTGACATCCACGAAACGTTATTGTTGCAAACAACAAGGTTGATGTCCAATGCAGCAAGCCATGCCTCTTATGCTATTCTTCGTTCAGGAAAGTCTCTATCTTGTTCACCGTCTCAGCACAACTCTTGCCCGAACGCCCGAACGCCTGGCATTCCTGTAGGAGGCTTTCGAGGCGTGCAAGGCGTATGGGGTCGTGCTGCCATTCCTGCTTCAGGACCTGAACCTTCTCATACTGCTGGATGCCCTCGATGAGCCGTTCGAAACGGACACTGCTTCGGGGACCAGGGTAAAAGTTGTAGGTGTCACCACTCCCAAAGAGGCGGAAACGGCTGTCCGTGAGGGGATGGTCATCCCAGTTAATCCATGACCAATGCAGGTAACCGTCGAGGTCGTTGGCCGCGGCATGAAGTGGTAGGAAGGCTGCCTCCGCCGGCAGGGAGTTGCTGTAGATGTTGGGCTCAACCTCCGCACAGCAGGTATAGAACGTGGTGGTCAGTCCCTGGGCCTTACGCAGCGCGCGTTCCTCCGCCTTGAAGTGAGCCACCTGGGTAGGTGCCACGCTGTAGTCATGGAGCTTGTCGGTGAGCGAGGCGTGGTAGTTGCCGGCCAGTGCCATGCGGAATCCTGCCTCCTTTGCAATGCGGTAGGCATTGAGCATGTCTGCCTCAGCCCTTTCGTCCATCGCGATGCGTGTCTTGTCAAACCATCCCTTCTCCTCTAAGTGCTTGCGAAAAGCCTTGAGGAAGTTCTCCCACAGTTCCCGGTACTCTGGTGTTTGAGTGGTTGTCTTGAGGTCGATGTCACGTCCCTGTGCCTCGTCGTAGTAACGGAATGTCATGTCCCAGGGCACCATGGAATAGCAATTGATTTGTGCATCGATGCCACATTCAGCACAGAGCGTCACATAGCGGTCGAAAATGGTGTAGTCATACGTCCAGGTGCCATCCTTGTGTTTCGTACTCTGTATCATGGCCGAGAATTTGTCATGCGACTGGTCGCCCCAGGGTTCGTAGAACATGATGGCACTCACCACCTTCTGTCCCGCACGTCCCAGAGCCTTGAGGTAAGGACGCAGTGCCTCGATGTGTTCGGGACTCCAGCGTTCCAGTCCGTAGTAGCGGCTCACAGCGTAGGGCTGCTGCCACAGATCCAGGTGGAAACGCTGTTCGTGTGGCCGTGGCAGCGTGCGGTGGTTCACGTCGATATGCAGCAGCAGGCTTCCTGTCACCTTGCCACGTTCGTCCAAGACTTCGAGATGCGTGTCATAGCGGCCGGGACGGGCATCGTGAGGGACCTCGATGGTACACCATACGGGACGTGTCTGGCGGGCATTCACTGCGTGCGGCTTGTCCAGGTCGATGATGTCGGGCACGAGCCACGTGGGCATGTCCATGGAGTGCTGGCCGCACCACTTGTGACCGTCCGTGATGAGGTAGTTCACGAAACGTGCCTCAGCCCATCGTCCCTTGCGTCCTTTCCTGACGGGTGTCATGCGCAGGGAAAGCCGCCCCAGGTCGTTGCGGCTGAAGAGAACTGCCTGTATGTTGGTGCGCTCGCCTCTCCAGGCACGCACGACGGCCTCGGTCTGGAGCGTCACTTGGGGCACTTCGTGCACCGCGTAGTGTTCGTCGCGCGAAGCCCATGTCAGGTGCAGGCCTTCGTCCAGGGTGTCCCATTGGGCCGTGTCAGCCTGCGGAGCCACATGGAGGGGTTCGGGAGAGTCTTCAGTGGCAGGGAGGCGCTGTGCCTTTGCCGAGCTGACCAACATAAGGGCCGCGAGGAGGAGGTTATAGTTCATAGTTCATAGTTATTCGACATTCGTCTCATCAAGCTTCGCAAGTCATAGCTGAGAGAGCCGCAATGGGCTAGCCATGCTAGTCTTTCTAGATATCTAGAAATACTAGTTTATCTAGCTTTACTAGATTGTCTAGTTATTCTAGCTTTACTAGCTTATCTAGTTATGCTAGTTTATCTAGATTTACTAGTCTTTCTATTTTTCTAGATTATCTTCCTTTGCTTGTCTTTCACGTTTGACTTTCCTCCGCAAATATAAGTAAAAATCCTCGGATAATGGCGGTTTCCATCTTCTTTTTGATAGAAATGTGCGTTTTTGCTCTGAAAATTCACAAGATTTAAGGAAAATGTGTAAATTTGCCAGAAATTGGGCAACTATGTGCAATGACTATCCTGACCAGCAACATTCTAACCCCAAAACAAAGATATTCAACATGAAAAGATTCTTATCCTTCCTTGCAGGCTGTGCTGCTGCGGCAACACTGCAAGCCCAGAATCCCTTCCTCCCCCTGTGGGAGTACATCCCCGACGGGGAACCCTACGTCTTCGAAGACCCAGACAAGCCGGGTGAGATGCGCGTCTATGTCTATGGTTCTCATGACTCGCTCATCGATGCCTATTGCGGACTGGAGCAGGTGGTGTGGTCGGCTCCGCTGAGCGACTTGACCCAGTGGCGGTATGACGGGGTCATCTTCGAGAACCGAAAGGACCGTGACGGTAACCAGCTCGCTGCGGACGGCAAGGGTGACTTGCTCTATGCTCCCGACGTGACGGTACGCACTGAGGCAGATGGCACCAAGACCTACTACCTCTTTCCCAACGTGCAGAACGAGGGTAGGCAGGGACTGGTGGCACGTTCCAAGCGTCCCGACGGGCCTTTCGAGGTTATCAACTGGAACAAGGATAATCCCCGCACCACGGACGGTGTGCTCCGTTTTGACCCCGCCGTCTTCATTGATGACGATGGCCGGGTGTATGGCTACTGGGGTTTCGAACAGTCTTTCTGTGCCGAACTGGACCCTGTGACGATGGCAACGGTGAAACCGGGTACGGAGATTGTCACGGACATGATATCCAACTACAAGCAACCGGGTGTGTTCCGCTTCTTCGAGGCATCTTCCATCCGCAAGATAGAGGACAAGTACGTCTTCCTCTACAGCCGTTTCACGGCAGAGGGGGAGTTCGGACTGCCCCAGAGCAACTATACACTGGCCTACTGCTACAGCGACCATCCCATGGGACCATGGACCTATGGGGGAACCGTCATTGACGGACGTGCCCGCAAGCAGGACCCTGTCACGGGACGTACCATCGTGACGGCTACGGCTGACGGCAATACGCACGGCAGCATCTTCGAGGCCAATGGGCAGTGGTGGGTGGTCTATCACCGTCAGACAGGGCTTGACGAGTACTCGCGACAGGCCATGGTGGCTCCCATCAGCGTCAAGGTAGAGAAAGGCAAGGGGGGCAAGGTGACAATCCGCGAAGGGGAATATACCAGCGAGGGTTTCTCCATCGGAGGTCTGAATCCGCTGCATCGCACACCGGCAGGTCTGGCCTGTTACTATACGGGACCTGAGCCCGCCACCCACCAGTGGCCACGGCATGGTTTCTCAGGTTCCTATCCCCAGCCGACCCGTGGCAGGGTGTGGCATGGCGGGATGGGGCAGTGTCCTGTGGTGCAGAACACGGCGGGTTCCGTAGTGGGCTACAAGTACTTCAACATGGACATCCTGGCCAAAGCCCTGAAGGGTGGTCGTGAGGCGGTGATGCAGGTCCGCTTGAAACCTCTCGGCGTGGCAGGTACGCTGCGCATCCTTCTGGGAGCACCTTCCGAAGCAGAAGGAGGACGCGAGATAGGACGTTATCTCTTCCAAGCCTCTGCAACACAGCAGGACACTGAGCTCCATGTGCCGCTGGCTCCCGGCAAGCTGCGTGGCAAGCAAGCCCTCTACTTCCTCTTCGACAGCGACACGAAAGGTCAGTCCCTGTGTACGCTCTACGATTTCATGGTGCAAGTAAAATAACGTGAGCTCAATGAATGTAGGTAGGTTCTATTAATTACAATTCTCAGTAGAATTACTGCATTTTGCCCATAAGCAAAAGCTGTGGTCTTTTACTCTCTCTTCGGCATCTTTCTTTGTAAGTGCTTGCACCATAGCTTGCTATGCTGCTTCACCCTTACAAAGAAATCTGCTCGAAGATAGAGTAAAATCCCATCAAAGCTAATTTATAGAACCTACCTATAATGATTGCATTGATCAGAACCTACATTAATAGTAGAAATAGACCCAGCAGGTGTTGTAGTCCTCATTGATATAGGCCGACTCATTGCGGGCATAGCCAAAGGCTTGGGTGCCTTGCTCGTTCTTGCGCAGGTCGATATTGAAATACACGTAGCCGGTGTAGGTGAACCAGGAGTAGAGGGCATCCACAGCGGTGTCACAGCCTTCAGGTGTCCAACTGAGCTCGTTGCCATCGTCATCAAGCAACGTCCAACCATCGCTATCCCCCTGGGCATGGTCGAGGGGAGTGACCTCTCCGTAGCAGGCATAGACATCCTGCGGGTCGAAATGACCGTTGATCTTGAACTTCAGGTCGATGCCCGAACCGAAGAAGTTGCGCCAGATAAACTTGTTCTCTCCTTCGTACTGAAGGAGCTCGGAGGTATAGACCTTATCGAAATAGGGGGTTCCCGCCGATGTAATGTAGTTGATTTGGTCGGAAACAATGACCAGTTTATAGATGCAGAAAGAGAACTTCGCGGAACCCTCCTTGATGAGGTAGGGGTTGGTGTAGTCTTCAGGAATCTCCAAGGTACATTTGGGAGTGACACTCAGGTCGGTGAAGGGTACGGTGAGGGTCGCCGTAGCGGCTCCGTCAGCAAAGGTGACATGGTCTGGTACCTTGCCGATGTTCTGCGTACGGCTCACCACCTTGACGGGTACGGTGAGTTCACCCTCTGTGTTGTGACGTGCTATGGTGACATCGATGGTCTTGGCATCTGATTCTGTACGGATGTACTCGGAGGGGTTGGAGGTAGGGAAGTAAATGCCTTCATCGCTGGCAGCGGGCTCTCCGGCACGCTGGTAGTCTTCATCGCTGTTGCAAGCAACCAACAGGAAACCCATGAGGGCGGCCAGGGGAAGATATAGATACTTTTTCATTGTATGGAATGCTTTAGTCGTTTGTCAATGTCTGGAAAATCACCATTCATCCGTGGTCTTGATGGCTCCGGAAGAGTCTGGGTTGGGGATGATGGAAGGGTTGAGTTCCTGTTCGTTCTCAAGGATGAAATAGTTCATCCAGGGAGCCACGTAGCCCGGGATAGAGTTGAGCTTATATGAATCCTTGTAGTTCGTATTGTCCTTTCGGCGAACCTGCAGGTTCATGCGCTTGCAGTCGAAGTAGCAGAGGCCTTCACCCCAGAACTCAACGCGCTTCTGTACCATCATCTCCTTGATGAAGTCGCTCAGTTCGTTGCTGGTACCGGGGTCGTAGGAACCATCGGTATAACGTGCCTCATTCATGAACTCCTTCAGTGCAGACATACCGGCAGCCACGCCCTGCAGGCGGGCGGTACACTCAATGTCGATGAACTTCATCTCTTCCACACGCATCAGGGGAAGATCGCCCAGCAGACCTACGTAGTAGTCATCCAGATTGCCCTGTGCGGGACGGAACTTGAGGTTGGTGTAGGCCGGAAGCAAGGCAAAGTCCTCGGCCTTGAGGTTCGTCTCATAGCGGTTCGCAGAGGATGCCTTGCCGGCATCATCGGGACTTACCCATGAGGTGCGGCGCCAGTCACCCTCACCCATCTTGCTGTAGAGGTTGCTGCCGATGCAGCGGTATGCCTTATAACCGCGTCCCATAGCCCAGTCGGGTTCGTTGCTCATGGTACCGATGAACGTATTCCAATACTGATCAGGTACCTGCTCTTTCTGGCTGATGGACATACTCCACATCCAGGACTGGTTGGGCGTGTTGAAACCGGTGGTCTTATCGTGCCACTGTGCCTGGGTGAGGCAGCTGTAGGCACCGGCAGCCATGGCCTTGCGGGCGTATGCCTGGGCTTTCTCGTAGCAGGCCTGGGGGCTGGAAGCCTCCGTCATGAGAGTCAGGTCTTCGGGACGCTGCTCGAAGCGGGAACCCAGTTCAAGCCATGTACGGGCTTTCATGCCATATACGACGCTGAGATCGGGGAGTGTTTTCGAGGGACGCTCGAACCCCGTCAGACATTTCTCTGCCCTGTCAAGGTCACTGAGAATGAAGCGGTACATGTCCTGGAAGGCGGCACGCGGGTTGTGCTTCGTGTCATCGAGGGTTGTCGTTTCGGTCACGAGGGGAATGGTCAGTCCCCATATCTTGTAGTTCTCGGCATAAGCATCGAGGGAGGGCACTCCCGTGGCTTTGTACTCAAACATACGTGCCATGTCAAGGTAAGCCAGGGCACGGTAGGTAAGGGCGCATCCCAGGTATTGCATTGACAGGCTGGAGGCACTGGTGGTATCTACTACGCTGATGAGGTCATTACAGCAGGAGATGAGCTTGTAATAGTAGTTATAGGTGTAGTAGGGCAGATGACGCGTCTGCTCGTTGTTCTCGATGGACCCCCAGTAGCTGTAGTTGGTCTCATAGGCGGGGATGTCAGCCAGCTGGATGTCGCGGAAGACCATCTGGCAGGGATAGCCCCAGTCATTGTTGTAGTAGCCCGAGGTGCCCCAGGAGTTGTAGGTCACCATGCAGGCTGTGATGCCGTTGAGGAGTCCTTCCTGCGAAGAGGCAAGTGCGCTTACCTGGTCGGACGAAAGTACGGCTGTGGGCTGCATCTCGTCAATACATGAGTTGAGCGAGAGGGTGGCAGCCAGACAGGTTGCAGCCAGTTTGTATCTTGTTCTCATCATAGTCGATAATGTTAGTCGATAATGTGAATGGAATCAATAATATTAATAGGAACTTTGTGAGGTCAGAAGGTGACTTTCACACCGCCGGAGATGGTACGCGTGGTGGAATAGCTGTAGTTGCTGTCCACGGAACCGCTGAAGGAACCACGGGGGTCGAAACCGCGGCGCTTGCTCAGGTAGAAAAGGTTGTCACCAGCTGCGTAGAAACGCACGTTCTGCAGACCCAGGGCCTTGACCCACTTGCGGGGCAGGTTATAACCCAGGTTGACGTTCTGGAGAGAGAGGTAGCTGGCTGAGGTCAGGAAACGGTCGGACATGCCAGCGGAGTAGGTGTCACCATACTGCCATCGGGGTATGTCGCTGCCCGTGTTCTGGGGTGTCCAGGCGTTGAGGACGTCCTTGTGGATGGCAAAGCCGGAACTATCGCCCGTGGGATTGCCCATCAGGGAGGCGTAGCCATAGTCGTAGGCTTTGCCGCCCAGTGAGTAGGCAAAGGTGACGCTGAGGTCGAAGCCGAAGGCAGAGAGGTTGGTGCCGAAACCACCGAAGAGGTCGGGATGGGGATCGCCGCAGAGGAATTCATCGGCATCACCGTACTGCTCGGTCTTCACGAGGTTACCGTTGGCATCGTGATCCCACCAAGTGGATTTTCCGTTCTCGCTGACACCGGCATATTTCTTTAGGTACCAGGAGTAGAGCGGAAGACCTTCGCCCACGAAGTTTGTGCTGTTGGTGTAGCCCCAGTGGCCCTCCACGCAGTTGTTCTTCTTGAGGTCTTCGGCGATATACACCACCTCGTTCTTGAAATGCGTGGCGTTGAGGTTCAGACTCCAGGTGACATTGCGGGTCTTGATGACATCACCAGCCAGTTCCAGTTCAACACCCTTGTTCAGCATATCACCGATGTTGTAGTAGCTGCCTGCATAGCCGGCGGTGTAGGGAGCATAGACGAAGCAGAGCATGTCGGTGGTCTTGCGGGTGAAGAACTCTATGCCTCCACGCAGACGGGACTTGAGGAATTCGAACTCAATACCGGCGTTGAAATTGTGATTGGTCTCCCATGTGATGTTGGGATTGCCTTTCGTAGCGAGAGAGAGAGCCAGGTCTCCGTTGTTCTCAATGGAATAGGTGTCCATGTAGAGGAAGTCACCGATGTTGTCGTTTCCTTGCTGACCGAAGGAAGCCTTCAGTTTGAGCATGTCAATCCAGGAGACATCCTGCAACCACTTTTCCTTGTTCATAATCCAGGCAGCACCTACGGAGAAGAAATTACCCCAGCGGTGATCGGGGTGAAAACGGGAGGAAGCATCGCGGCGGAAGGATACGGAACCGAAGTAACGCTGCCCGAAGTCGTACTGCCCACGCAGGAAATAACCCTCGTTGTTGTAGCTGCTGGCCGCATCACCGTTGTCAATGACTTTGATAGCACCGCACAGATTCTGGTTCTCGAAATAGGAGGCCATGCCGGTACGTGCTCCGAAGAGGTAGCTGTAGGTGGTACGGTAGTACTCGTGGCCGGCCATGGCTTCCACGTGGTGCTTGCCAAAGTCCTTGCTGTAGTTGAGGAGCTGCTGGAAGTTGTAGGCATAGGTCTCGCTCATCTCTTTGTTTATCTGCCCGTCAGGACAGGTGATGGCACCGAATCCATAGAAGGGTTGCTGGGTCAGCGTGCCCTTGGTGTTGCGTGTCGTGGCCGTGCCGTTCAGGGTGAGTTTCAGACCGTCATAGAGATTGAAGTCCATGTAGCCGTTGGCGGTAAAGGCATTCTCTCCATAGAAGTTGCTGTTGAGACGGTTCTCCTGGAGAGGATTGCTCTGCGGAATGACAGGGCGCACCAGTCCGTGCACAGCTCCGTCACCATAGTCGTACATGCGTCCGTTGCTGTCCGTCATGATGTTCCCGTTGCCGTCTCGCAGATAGACGGGGAAGATGGGGGCTACGTGGCTCACGGTAGCAAAGATGTCGGAGTCGTAGGAGGAACTCACGTAGTTGTAGTTCGAGTGGCTGAAGGAGGCGTTGGCACCCAGTTTCATCCATTTCTTGGCCTGATAGTCAGCCTTCAGGCGCGCCGTGTAGCGTTCGTAGTCGGAGTTCTGCACCACGCCTTCGTTGCTGAGGTAGCCCAGGCTGGCATAGAACTGCGAACGGGCGTTGCCGCCGTTGACATTGAGGTTGTACTCCTGGCGGAAACCGTGGCGGAAGGCTTCTTCCTTCCAATCGTCGGGATAGATGGTGTGTACCTGTCCGTTGTGGTAGATGCGGTTGCCAAGGGTAGCGTGGGGATTGAGTCGGCCGTTCTCACCGATGAGGTATTCTCCCTGGGGCACGGTGTAGCAGACATAGCCGAGGCCACCCTCACTCTTCTCGTTGCTGTTCAGGATGGCGTTGACCTTGTTATGGGCATCAAGGTGAGCGAGGCCCATCTCTTGGGTCTGGTAATTGTAGAGGGCCTTGTAATAGGTCTCATAGTACTGGCCTGGGTCATCGATGGTCTCGTAGTCACGCTTTATGCGGCTTGTAGAACCCCATTTAGCATCCAACGTCACCTGGGCCTCTCCGCTCTTGGCCTTCTTCGTGGTAATCATGATGACACCATTGGCACCACGGGCTCCATAGAGGGCATTGCTGGCTGCATCCTTGAGAACGCTGATAGAGGCCACATCATTGGGGTTCAGGTTGTTCCAACCTCCATCGTAGGGAGCACCATCTACGATGATAAGAGGGGAGTTGCCTGCATTGATGGAACTGAAACCGCGGATGCGGATGGAGGGAGTTGACTGTGGGTCACCGCTGTTGTTGATCATCTGCACACCCGTTGCCTCGCCTTGAAGACCGGCCAGGACATTGGTGAGCTGCTTCTCTTCCAGCTGTTTTTCGCCCACTACAGCCGCCGAACCCGTAAAGGAAGAACGTGTCTGGCTACCGAAGGCTACTACCATCACGTCGCTCATCACCTCATCATCGGCGGACAACCTTATTTGCATCTTGGGACGGGCCGTAAGTGTCTGACTTACCATACCGATGCAGGACACCTCAATACGGGTGCCATTGTCCACTCTTTCCAGCACGAAGTTGCCGTTCACGTCGGTGGTACAGCCCTTCTGGGTGCCTTTCACCTTGACGGAGGCTCCGACTACTGGCTCGTTGTTTTCATCCACGACCGTTCCCGTGACCTTCATCACCTGGGCCAGTACGTTGATTGCGGCAAGCATTGCTACCGCCATGACCATTAATCGCTTTCTCATTATACCTTAATATATATTATGATGTTTATTAATACCTATTCAGAGCAGGTGATTTCCACCACAAACAACCTTCCTGGCTTCCTGTAGGTTGCTTACATCAAACCCTCAACGGCCTGCCGTTATGCCTCTTGTCAGACTGTTAATATGTGTTATTTGCCGCAAAAGTAGTATAATTTTTGTAAACTACCAAGCAAAATGGCGTTTTTTCTTCTGTTTTGGTTTACAATTGGTAACTTTTTCTGCATTTCATGTTTCTATCTGATAGCAATCTGTGCCAAAAGTGCTGGCATATACAATGTCACATTGAGGAAGGAAAATATAGAACCCCTTGACGAATTCGCAACAAAACCAGCCGGATTTCTTGTAGCAACAAACTGTGAACTGGAATGGAAAACAAATGGATGCAAACCAAGCTCTATTTCTTTTCTGACGAATAATGAAGCCTCCAATGCTCTCCTAAAGCGAACGGATTAAGTTATCTGCCCACTTTTTTGGTTAAAGAACAATAAAAGTCAGACATTTATGCTTGTTCTTCAGAGAATTATTCGTATCTTTGCACCCGTTTTATGCCCGTATATGGGCTTTATGTAACACAATATGCTAACAAAAGAAGAGTTTTTGGCAGTCATGCAGAGCAAACGAGTCTTGGACGATGCCGGTACCTGTTTCGTCATTGTCGATAGCAAGCTCAACGTGCTTTACGTCAACTATGACAAGGTGACGGATGACAAGAAGCAACAGCCTGGTGACCTGCTGAAATGCGCCAATGCGCTTCAGGCACACGATGGCTGCGGTACGCATGAAAACTGCGAGTACTGCAAATTGCGTAACATGGTGGAACAATCCATCCGCGAGCACAAGAAACTGAACACAGACGCACAACTTCTCACCGAAGGCAACAGGGAGTACGACGTTCATGCCATATCCACACCTTTCACCGTGCATGGAGAGGAATACTCCATCATCGTATTGCGTGACATTACAGACCGTACGCGTGAGGTCATGATGGAACGCATCTTTTTCCATGACCTGCTCAACCTCTCGGGAGCACTCAACGGCATCCTGCACTGCATTGAGGAAGGCAACTATGCGGAGACCATCCAGGTGGTTAAGGAGATTTCCAACCAGCTCATGGAGGAGATTTATTCGCAGCGCGACCTCATCTATGCACAGAACGGTATCCTCAAGCCGCGCCTCACACGTTTCCGTGCAGATACGGTACTTGACTACGTAAGGCACGTACTGTACCATGCCGCCAAACAGAAGCACGAGGTAGATATATGCGTAGAGTCAACTTTGACTGACGAGATGCTGGAGTCAGACAAGATGCTCATTCACCGTATGATGCACAACCTCGTCAAGAATGCGTGCGAGGCGAGCCACCCCGGTGACATTGTCAGGGTGCGCGCGGAGGTACAGGCAGACCGTGTGGTGTACAGCGTCCACAACGATTCTCTCATCCCTGAGGACGTGAAGCACAATATGTTCCTCTTTGGCAATTCCACCAAAGGAGCCGGTCATGGACTGGGCATCTACGGTACGAAACTCATCAGCGAGAACTTCCTCCATGGAGAACTTACCTTCCACTCGGAGAAGGGCAGAGGGACTGGTTTCTATCTCAGCCTACCTATCTTCCGCGAGGAAACTATCCGTGAGTAACGGCCAACGGCATGGCTGGCAAAAAAACAAGGAGTGTTCCTGTCAAGAGGAACACTCCTATTATAATATATAGGGACTTCCACCTCATTTCTTCTCCTTCAGCAGGTCGCGGATTTCCGTGAGGAGTTTCTCCTCGGCAGAGGGCTGGGGAGCGGGTGCAGGGGCGGCAGGTTTCTCCTCCTTCTTGCGGGTGAGGCGTGCCACGAATTTTACCATGAGGAAGATGCAGAAGGCAATGATGAGAAAATCTACGACATCCTGGATGAACTGACCATAGTTGATGGTGACGGCTTCAGCCTCGCCCTCAGCCTCCTTGATGACACATTTGAGGTCCGTGAAATCCACGCCGCCGGTGATGACACCGATGGGAGGCATGATGACGTTGTTGACCACAGAAGTCACAATCTTGCCGAAAGCACCGCCGATGATAACACCGACTGCCATGTCCATTACATTGCCTTTAAGTGCAAAAGCTTTAAATTCATCGATAAATTTCATAAGAAAGTCTAATTATTTTAAAAAAAATGTTCGTTCACGGCGCGAAATTAAAAAAATATTAGTAAATTTGCGCTGAAAATAGGAAAAAAGTGATGAAAATGACCGCATTTTATCTCTTATTGGGGATTTTGACGCTTGTCTTGGCTGCTTGCAAGTCGGCAGACTACTGTAACTGCGGCTGACGGCATTTCATTCCTTGGTCTATTGGAAACGTGATTTATTAACTCAATAATTAACATTTAAAACATTTACAACCAATGGCAACAAAAGTAGCAATTAACGGCTTTGGCCGTATCGGTCGCCTCGCTTTCCGTCAGATGTTCGAGGCTGAGGGTTATGAGGTAGTAGCTATCAACGACCTGACCAGCCCCAAGATGCTGGCTCACCTGCTCAAATATGACACCGCTCAGGGTGGCTTCGCCGGCAAGTTCGGTGAGGGAAAGCACACTGTAGAGGCTGGTGAGGACTACATCGTAGTGGATGGCAAGAAGATCACCATCTATGCAAAGCCCAACGCAGCTGAGCTTCCCTGGGGTGAGCTGGGTGTTGACGTAGTGCTCGAGTGCACCGGTTTCTATACCTCAAAGGAGAAGGCTTCTGCACACATCCAGGCTGGTGCCCGCAAGTGCGTTATCTCTGCTCCTGCCGGTAACGACCTGCCCACTATCGTTTACAATGTAAACCACACCACTCTGACCAAGGATGACAAAGTAATCAGCGCTGCTTCATGCACCACCAACTGTCTGGCTCCCATGGCTGCTGCCCTGAACAACTACGCTCCCATCGCCAGCGGTATCATGTCAACCATCCACGCTTACACCGGCGACCAGATGATCCTCGACGGTCCTCAGCGCAAGGGTGACCTCCGCCGTAGCCGCGCAGGTGCCATGAACATCGTTCCCAACTCAACGGGTGCTGCCAAGGCTATCGGCCTCGTTATCCCCGAGCTGAACGGTAAGCTCATCGGTTCTGCACAGCGTATCCCCACTCCTACCGGTTCTACCACCATCCTGGTAGCTGTAGTGAAGGGTAAGGACATCACCAAGGAGGGTATCAACGCTGCCATGAAGGCTGCTCAGACCGAGAGCTTCGGTTACACCGAGGACGAGATCGTATCAAGCGACATCATCGGTATGAAGTATGGTTCTCTCTTCGACGCTACCCAGACCATGGTTAGCAAGATCGACGAGGATACCTACCAGGTACAGGTTGTGTCTTGGTATGACAACGAGAACAGCTACACCTCTCAGATGGTTCGTACCATCAAGTACTTCTCTGAGAACTGCTAATTCTCGACAGTCCTGAAAAGACTTTAGAAAACATAGCCGCCCAGGCCTCTGCCAGGGCGGCTTTTTTAGGTAGAGGCTATACAATCCTCAACCCACCTTAATAATATATATGAATTACGACCTCATCACGATTCTGGGCCCTACGGCCAGTGGCAAGACAGACCTGGCAGCCCATGTGGCTGCACGGCTGGGAAATACGGAAATCATCAGTGCGGACAGCCGACAGGTCTATCGTGGCATGGATATCGGTACAGGCAAGGACCTCAAGGATTACACGGTGGGGGGGACGCTGGTACCCTATCACCTTATAGATATAATGGAGGCGGGTACGAAATACAACCTCTTCCAGTATCAGCAGGACTTCTGGACAGCCTACCACGACATCGTGGGTAGGGGAGGGGTGCCCCTCCTGTGCGGCGGTACGGGACTATACATAGAATCAGTGCTGAAGAGCTACAAGATGGTGCCTGTACCCGAAAATCCTGCTTTGCGGGAAGCCTTGCAGGGAAAGTCATTGGAAGAACTGACGGCTTTGCTCGCTACGTACAAATCACTGCACAACACCACCGACGTAGATACGCCGAAGCGGGCGATACGTGCCATTGAGATTCAGGACTACTACAGGGAACATCACATCCGGGAACAGGAGTTTCCTGTGGTGAAGAGCCTGACGGTGGGAGTCAACATCGACCGAGAACTGCGACGTGAGAAGATTTCGCAACGCTTGCGCGCACGCCTCGAAGAGGGTATGGTGGAAGAGGTGAGGCGACTGCTCGAAAGGGTGTCTGCGGAAGACCTCCTCTACTATGGGCTGGAATACAAGTACGTCACGCTGTACTGCATGGGTCAGCTGGACTATGAGGAAATGGTACGGCAACTGGAGATTGCCATTCATCAGTTTGCAAAACGGCAGATGACATGGTTCCGGGGCATGGAACAACGGCGCGGCATACCCATCCGCTGGATAGATGCCACTCTGCCCATGGAGGAGAAGGTAGAGAGAATCCTGGACTGGTACAGGGCATAGGGAGCATACGGCATGATTCCTATGCCCTGTCCTTGTCAACAGCCCATCCGGTTGATTTTCACCAGTTCAGGGATGTTGATAAGCTTGATCTTGCGACCGTCAATGGCAATGAGTTTCTCCTGGGCAAAGGCACTGAGCGTGCGGATGGCGTTGCTGGTGGTCATATTCGACATGTTGGCCATGTCCTCCCGGGATAGGTAGATGCTCAGCGTACACCCATCCTCCTCTACGCCGTAGGTGTCGCGCAGGAAAAGCAGGGCCTCGGCCAGCCGGCCTCGCACGTGTTTCTGGGTCAGGTTGACCGTACGCTCATTGGCAGACCCAAGTCGTACCGAGAGGTCCTTGATGAAAAACCAGGCCAGTCGCGCGTTGTGCTGGATGATGTCGGTGAGGACGATAAGAGGGATGCGTACGATGGTGGTGGGCTCAAGAGCCTCGCATGAAGTGTGGTGAATCTCATCGGCAAAGAAGGCACGATGACCCGTGAAGCTGACGGGTTTCAAGACGCGGATGAGCTGGCTGCGGCCACTCACTCCCTCCTTATATATTTTTAACTTCCCCGTCAGTACACACAGCATGTCGCGGGGAAGGTCCCCATCCTTATAGGCGAGTTCGTTCTTGCGCAGATACTGAATCTTGATATGTTCCAGGAGTCTCCTGCGTTCTTCTTCCGTGAGAAGTTCGATGATCATGGAGAGCTTCTGGACGATCTGCTCAATGGCAATTTCTTTCGTTGTCATTCGGTGCACAAATATGTTTTGCGACACAAAAGTAGCACATTTATTCGTATTATACAAGCAAATGAGTCAATTATTGTTACTTTGTGCAAAAAATCAGCAGAATAATTTTCTCATTTCACAAAATAATTGTAATTTTGAAGCAGAGAATATGGCGGGTATCCAAAATGCCGGCAGTAATTCGCAAAGCGTAACCAAATAATTTAACCATTAAAAACATATTCGACCTATGAGTTATTTACGTTTTGACAAGACTCAGATGACGAATCTTGAGGACTCCCTGAAAAAGGAAATCCTGAGAAGCAATCGTTCTGGAGCCTATTCTTGCACCACGCTGGTGGACTGCAACACGAGAAAATACCATGGTCTGCTGGTGGTGCCTGTACCTGAACTGGACGACGAGAACCATGTACTGCTGAGTTCTCTCGATGCCACGGTGATTCAGCATGGGGCTGAATTCAACCTGGGTCTTCACAAGTATCAGGGCAACAATTTTGCTCCCAGAGGCCATAAGTATATCCGTGAGTTTGACAGCCTGAAGGTGCCTACCACCATCTACCGTGTTGGCGGTGTACTGCTGAAGCGCGAAGAGGTGTTCCAGCATTTCGAGAACCGCCTTATCATACGTTACACTTTGCTGGAGGCACACAGTGCCACCACGTTGCGCCTCACGCCTTTCCTGGCATTCCGCAGCGTGCGTGAGTTTACCCACGAGAACAGTGTGGCAAGCCGCGACTACCAGCAGGTGAAGAACGGTATCAAGACCTGCATGTACAAGGGCTATCCCGACCTCTATATGCAGCTGAGCAAGAAGAACGAGTTCGTCTTCCATCCCGACTGGTACCGTGGCGTGGAATATCCCAAGGAGCAGGAACGCGGTTACTCAGGTTACGAGGACCTTTACGTACCCGGTTATTTTGAGGTGAACATCAATAAGGGCGAGAGCGTCATCTTCAGCGCAGGTCTGAATGAGGCTGACCCCAAGGCTTTACCTGAACTGGCTGAGTTTGAGGTAAATGTCCGCACACCCCGTGACAATTTCTACCACAACCTGGTGAATAGTGCCCATCAGTTCATCGTACACCGCGACAATGGTGACTATGTGCTGGCGGGTTATCCCTGGTTCAAGTGCCGTGCGCGTGACATGTTCATCTCGTTGCCCGGTCTGACCATTACCAACGGAGAGTTTGACAAGTTTGAGGCTGTCATGGCCACTGCCGAGAGGGGCATCCGTGAATTCATGGAGGGCGAACCTCTCAGCGTACAGATTTATGAGATCAACCAGCCTGACGTGCTGCTTTGGGCGGTTTGGTGCATCCAGCAGTATGCCAAACTGACGGACATGGAGACGGTATATAAGAAGTATGGCCGTCTGGTATGTGACATCATGCAGTGGATTGAACTGGGCAACCATCCTGCCCTCGAAGTCAAGGAGAACGGACTGCTCTATGCCATGGGTGGCCAGGACCGTGCCATCACCTGGATGAACAGCCAGGCCAACGGCCGTCCCATTGTGCCCCGTTCGGGCTTTATCGTAGAAATCAATGCGCTCTGGTATAACTGCTTAAAGTTCAACCAGGAGATTGCTTCCTTCCTCCATGATGACGCACAGGTAGAACGCCTGGAGCAATTCACACAGAAGGTGAAGGAGAGTTTCATCGACACCTTCCTCAACCAGCATGGTTATCTGTTGGACTATGTCGATGGCAACATGATGGACTGGAGCGTACGTCCCAACATGATATTCCCCGTGGCTTTCGACTTCTCTCCCCTGGACCAGAAGCAGAAGAAGGGCATCCTCGACATCTGTACGAAGGAGCTGCTTACCCCCAAGGGTCTCCGCTCGCTTTCACCCAAGAGTGGTGGGTACAATCCCATGTATGTAGGTCCTCAGGTGCAGCGTGACTATGCTTACCACCAGGGTACGGCATGGCCTTGGCTGGGCGGTTTCTATATGGAGGCTTGCCTCAAGGTGTATGGCCGCAGCAAGGTGGGCTTCGTGGAGCGCCAGCTGGTGGGCTACGAGGAGGAGTTGTTCTATCACTGCATAGGTACCATCCCCGAACTCTTCGATGGCAATCCTCCCTTCCATGGCCGTGGTGCCATTTCCTTCGCGATGAATGTCGCCGAGATTATGCGTGTTGTGAAACTGTTGGATAAATATAATGAATATTAAATAAGGAGGAACGAAAGATGAAAGTTTTAATGTTCGGATGGGAATTTCCTCCCAAGATTTATGGTGGCCTGGCTGTAGCATCCTATGGTATCACCAAGGGTCTGAGCCTTCAGGGTGACGTGGAGACAACCTTCTGCATGCCCCGTCCTTGCGGCGAGGAGGAAGGGTTCCTGAAGATAGTGAACATGAGTCAGGTGCCCATAGCGTGGCGCGATGTACAGTATGACCAGATCAAGGACCGCATGGTGGGTCACACGGCAGAGGACTACTTCCGCTTCCGCGACCATATCTATGCTGACTTCAACTATATGCAGGGGCTCGATGACATGGGCTGTATGGGCTTTGCCGGTGGTTATCCTGGCAACCTCCACGATGAGATCAACAACTTCTCCATCATTGCGGGCGTTCTGGCACGCAGCGAGGAGTTCGACCTCATCCATGCGCATGACTGGCTGACCTATCCTGCGGGTGTCCATGCCAAGATGGTCAGTGGAAAACCCCTCTGCATCCATGTGCATGCCACCGACTTCGACCGTTCACGCGGTAAGGTGAACCCCACGGTCTATAGCATCGAGAAGAATGGTATGGACCATGCCGACTGTATCATGTGCGTGAGTGAGCTGACGCGCCAGACCGTCATCCATCAGTATCACCAGGATCCGCGTAAGTGCGTGGCCATGCACAATGCCGTTTATCCTCTCAGTGAGGAATACACGCAGATTCCCTCTACGCGCCGTCCTGAGGAGAAGGTGGTTACCTACCTGGGACGTATCACCATGCAGAAGGGTCCTGAGTATTTCATCGAAGCTGCCAAGCGCGTACTCGACCGTACGCACAACATCCGTTTCTGCTTTGCAGGCTCTGGCGACATGATGAATGCCATGATTAACCTGGCAGCTGAATATGGTATTGCCGACCGCTGCCACTTCCCTGGTTTCCAGCGTGGCAAGCAGGTCTATGAGTGCTACAAGCGCAGTGATGTCTTCGTCATGCCTTCCGTGTCTGAACCCTTCGGTATCGCTCCTTTGGAGGCCATGCAGTGTGGCTGTCCTTGTATCATCTCCAAGCAGTCCGGTTGCGGCGAGATTCTGGAGAACGTGCTCAAGGTGGATTACTGGGACATTGATGCCATGGCAGATGCCATGTACTCGTTGTGTACGAACCAGGAGATGTGGAAGCAGCTCAGCGAGGAGGGACTCAAGGAGGTGGGCCGTATCACGTGGGAAAAGGTGGGCCTCCGCATCCGCGAATGCTACAACCAGCTTATCAGCCGTGGGTGGTTTAACAATGATGAGTACCTCAATGCAGTGAAGCACATCAAGTAGAGTGAGAATTGACAACAGATAAACAAGAATAGATAATTAATATTGGATATGAAAACAATTTGTTTATATTTCGAGATACACCAGCCTGTTCATCTCAAGAGGTATCGTTTCTTTGATATTGGTGCCGACCATTATTACTATGATGACTATGAGAACGAGCGTGCCATCACCGACACCGCCGAGCGCAGCTACATTCCTGCCCTGAAGGCCATGCTGGAGATGACCGAGATGTATGGCAAGTATTTCAAGGTGGCTTTCTCACTGTCGGGTGTGGCCATCGAACTTCTCGAGGACTATGCTCCCGAGGTTATCGAACTCCTGCAGGAACTCTCCAAGACGGGGTGCGTGGAGTTCCTCGCCGAACCTTACAGCCACGGCTTGTCTTCTCTCGTCAGTGAGGAGGTCTTCACGGATGAGGTAAACCGTCAGTGCAAGAAGGTCAAGGAACTCTTCGGCCAGACTCCCAAGGTGCTCCGCAACAGCAGTCTCATCTACAGTGATGAGATCGGTGCATTGGCCGGTCGCATGGGCTTCAAGGGTATGCTCGCCGAGGGTGCCAAGCATGTGCTGGGTTGGAAGAGCCCCCATTTCGTATATAGCTGTGCACACGACCCCAAGGTAAGTCTCTTGCTTCGTGACTACAAGCTCTCTGATGATATCAGCCTGCGCTTCAGCGACAGCAGCTGGAGTGAGTTCCCCCTCATGAGCGACCGCTATGCCGACTGGATTTGCCAGCTTCCTCAGGAGGAGCAGGTCATCAACCTCTTCATGGAACTCTGTGCCATCGGTATCTTCCAGCCCCTCAGCAGCAATATCCTTGAGTTCCTCAAGGCATTGCCCGCTGCCTGCCGTGAGCGTGGCATCGAGTTTGCTACGCCCAGTGAAATCATCGGCCGTACGAAAGCCGTGGCTCCCATGGATATGCCCGACCCTGTCAGCTGGAATGACGAGGAGCGTGACACGAGTTGCTGGTTGGGTAATGGCATGCAGCGTGAAGCCTTCAACAAACTCTACCAGGAGGCCGGCCGCATCATGGCTTGTCAGGACCGCCGCATCAAGCAGGATTGGGACCGCATCCAGGCCAGCAACAATTTCCGTTACATGACTACCAAGCCTATGAGCGTGAACATGATCCGTGGTTTCTATGACAGCCCTTATGATGCCTTTACCAACTACATGAACATCTTGGGCGACTTCATCAAGCGTGTGCAGGATCTCTTCCCCATCGAGGTGGAGAACGATGAACTCAATGCTCTCTACACCACCATCCACAACCAGGGTGAGGAGATTGCATCGCGCGAGCATGAAATCAGCCAGCTCCGTTCTCGTCTGGCCAAGCTGGAGAAGCAGCTGGGCGTAGAAGCTCCCAAGGCACCGGCCAAGAGAGCCTGCAAGAAGACAGCTAAGGCAGAGGATTCTGCCGCTGAGACTTGTGCGGAAGCACCCAAGAAGAGAACCACAAGAAAGGCTGCCAAGAAATAAGATATTCAGATATTTCGAAATGTCTTGATATACACAAATAATGGATGGGTGCTTGCCCATCCATTATTTTGTATTTCAAGTTGTTCTTCTAAGGAATCACACCTTTCAGAACCCATATTCAGGTAACCATGGAATCATCACTCTCAGAATTACTCTTCAGGTAACCAAGAATAATCAGATCCGATTATCAAAGATTCAATCCTACGTAATGCATACACTAATGAACCATACCGTCTCTTTTCGCAATGCCCTTCCCGAGGATGCCGTATTCATCTCCAGGGGCTTTCACACCGCCATGCTCTATGAGGACACGCCAGAGAGCCAGATACTCACTTTCGCGGAGAAAATTTGCCGTCGTGAGGACACCCTCTATTCTTGGCGCAACACCATCCTTGCGGTGGTGGATGGCAACCCTGTAGGAATGATTACCTCCTACGAGGGTTCCCGTTACCATGAGATGCGGGTGCTTACCCTGCACCTGGTCAAGGAGCATTTGGGCATAGAGTTTCCTGACATGGAGGACGAAGCGAGTGCTGGGGAATATTATCTTGATTCCCTGGCCGTGCTCTCTTCCTTACGCGGGATGGGCATCGGTCGTTCCCTGTTGCAGCAGGGCATTCTCAGGGGGCAATCCCTGGGGCTTCCCGTAACGCTGGCCGTTGACCCCGTGAATGTCCGGGCGCAGAAGCTCTACCGTTCACTGGGTTTTGAACCCCATGGCGAGCTTTTCATCTTCGGTCACACCTACTGGAAGTGGATCTTCCGTCAGTAGTCGCTCCCCTTCTCATGCTCCGTCAGTAGTCGCTCCCCCGCTTTTTTGTTTCTATGGTGCAGTTGTCAACTGCACCACTCCCTGCACCACTCCTGCACCATCCCAGCACCGCTACCTTCCTCACTCAGCGAGTACGGCCTCAGCGAGTGCCTCCAGTGCGGGGATGTCGCTTTCCTTCATGGCAGAGCGCAGGGTGACGACAGGCTCCACGAGCGTAGTGTCCTTCATCTGTCCCAGGAGCTCCTTCATGGCCTTGCCGGCAGAGGGAGCCCAGGTGCCGTTCTCCACGATACCTACCTTGCGTCCCTGGAACGCCTTCATCTTGAGTTTCCACAGGAAGGTGTGCATAGGGGGGAAGACATCTCCGTCATAGCTGGCAGCGCAAACCACCAGGCGGTTCATGCGGAAGGCATCCTCTATCACCTCAGCCATGTCCTCACGGCAGAGGTCAGCCACTACGACCTTCTTGGCACCTTTCTCCTTCAGTATCTCGCCCAGTCGCTCTGCGGCCTGTGCCGTGTTACCGTGTATGGAGGCGTGAGCCACTAGGACACCCTCCGTTTCTACGCCATAGCTGCTCCAGATGGTATAAAGCCGGAGAGCCTCTGCCAGTTTCTCATCCTCGAGTATGGGACCATGCAGAGGGCAGATGGTAGCAATGTCCAGACCAGCCGCTTTCTTCAGTACCGTGCTCACGGGACCTCCGTATTTTCCACAGATATTGAAGTAATAGCGGCGTGCCTCGCAAGCCCAGTCATCGGGGTCTGCATCGATGACACCGAACTTTCCGAATCCATCCGCAGAGAAAAGGGTCTTCTCCTCGGCACAGTAGGTCATGATGACCTCAGGCCAGTGTACCATGGGGGCGCAGATGAACGTCAGCGTACGCTGGCCGAGTGCCAACGTGTCACCTTCCTTGACGGTCAGGGTCTGTCCCATCTCCATGCCGGGGTTGAACTGCTGCATGAAGGTCAGGGCCTTGGCTGACGCCACCAGCGTGGCCTGGGGGTATTTCTGGCGGAAGGCAGCGATGGAGCCGCTGTGGTCGGGTTCCATGTGCTGTACCACGAGATAATCGGGTGTACGCCCTTCGAGGGCAGCTTCGAGTTTCTGCATCCACTCCTCTGTTTTACGGGGATCCACGGTGTCCATCACGGCCACCTTGTCATCCAGCAACAGATAACTGTTGTAGCACATGCCTTCAGGGGTCACGTACTGGCTCTCAAAGAGGTTCATCTCGGCATCGTCACAGCCGATATACTTGATTGCTTTCATATTTATATGTTGTTTTATATTGTTCGTAATTCAATATTCATGGATGGTGCACAGCCAGCCCTTGTTAGTTGCTAATTGTTCACTGTTATTTTCATTCAGCGTGCAAAGATACAAAATAATAATGAAATATGGGCCAGTGTAAGCCATAAAAACATCTTTCCTCCCTTGTACTATCTCAAACAGAAAGAAATGGATGGTAAATAAGTGCAAAGTAATACAACATAATAGAAAACTTTTGTTAAATGCACCAAAAAAAAGGTACTGTGTGTTTGATATTCCAAAAAAAATACCTAATTTTGTGTATTGAAACAAATAAACCTATTTATCAACTAAAAAAAATACACGATTATGGCTAAATGGATTTGCCCCGTATGTGGCTACGTACATGAGGGTCCTACCGCACCCGAGAGATGTCCCCAGTGCAAGGTACCTGGTGAGAAGTTCAAGATGATGGAAGAGGGCAGTGCCCTGCAGTTCGTTACTGAGCATGAGCTTGGCATCGCCAACGCTATCCCCGAGGGTGCCGACGGTGATTTCGTACGTCAGGGTCTCAAGGATCACTTCATGGGCGAGTGCACCGAGGTAGGTATGTATCTGGCTATGAGCCGTCAGGCTGACCGTGAGGGTTATCCCGAGGTAGCCGAGGCTTTCAAGCGTTACGCTCTGGAGGAGGCTGACCACGCTTCACGCTTTGCTGAGATGCTGGGTGAGGTTGTCTGGGACACCAAGACCAACCTGGAGAAGCGCATGATGGCTGAGGAAGGTGCCTGCAAGGGCAAGATGGAGATTGCCAAGGTGGCCAAGGCTCTCAACCTCGATGCTATCCATGACTCTGTACATGAGATGGCCAAGGACGAGGCACGTCATGGTGCTGGTTTCCAGGGTCTCTTCAACCGCTACTTCAAGAAGTAAGAAACCATTTCCCACACACAAAAGCAGCGAGACACTCACCGAGTGCCTCGCTGCTCTGTGTATATAGGCAGATGCCTGCGGAGCCTGAGGGGTTATAACCTTTCGCCCGACGGATTAATAATCCCTCAGCCTATGGATTATTAATCCCTCAGCCGAAGGGTTATTAACCTTTCAGCTGAGGGGTTAATAGTCTTTTCGGCATGAAGCCTACTTGACCACCACCTTGGCAGCACGGTTCTCCGTGATGACGAGATAGATACCGGGAGCCGCTACCGTGTGACGGAGCGAACCGAAAGCCTTGGCCAGTTGTCTGCCGTTCATATCGGTAAGGATGATCTCTGCCTTACTGTCATTCTCTGCACAGAGGGTGCGTCCCTCTACGCTGACATGTAAATCACTCTCTGCGGCGGTAGATGTGATGGCATCCACGGTGTGCTGCACCTTGACGGGTGCGGTGTAGAGGGTGAGGTTGGGCAGTGCGGTATTGGTCATGACGCACACGAAAGGATTTTCATCCTTATAGTTGAAGTAGGTGACACCATTCTCCACCTTGTATTCATCATCTGCTACCAGTTCTTCGCCTTCCAGTTCGTAGGTTTCTATATTCACAGTGGGCTTGCCGATGAACCAGCGGTAGGTGGTGAGAGAGTCCGCGATGACGGCCTCGCTGGAGAGATCCACCTTGGCATCTACCTCCTCTACCTCCAGATCGGCCTGGTTGGCGTAGGTGAAGTAGCTGCCCATGCGCTTGGCATCCAGGGGCAGGGTGCTGAACTTGAAGTTGTTGCGGTCCAGGTAGAGGGCTGCCAGGTACTTGCAGGAGCTGAAGTCAATGTGGCTCAACTGGTTCTCAGTGAGTGCCAGCTGGTTCAGACTGGTAGCCTGACTCAGGTCAATCTCCTTGAGTTGGTTGCGACCCAGATCGACCTGCCATACATTGCTGTTCAACGTGACAGAAGTCAGCTGGTTGTTGAAGAGGTTGAGGATGCCCAGGTTGGGGAACTGCGTGGCGTCGAAACTCTCGAACTTGTTGTTCATGAGGTTCAACATGAAGATGTCCTTGGCGTGCGTGCCGAGGTCAATGCTGGAGAAGTTATTGCCCTCCAGGTTCAGTTCCATGAAACTTGACTCCGGCCACTGCACGCTGTTGATGCCTGCGTTGGCCAGGATGAGCATGCTGAGTTCCTTCAGGCCCGACATATCCACGTCGGCGAGTTTCATGTCAGAAAGACCAAAGACGATGAGGTTGCTATTCTCGCCGTAGGTATATACCTTGGCGTTGGCACCCGCCTTCGAAGTGACGGGAATACGCTCCGTGTCCGTTCCTAAGGTATAGTATTCTACGCCTGAGCCATCGCCGTTCCAATCCACACAGATGGTGTTGTTGGCTTCGCTGCTGCGCAGTGTCAGCGTACCGGCCTGGCTCTCCAGGGTGGTGAAGCTGGCTATCATGTGTGTAGGCATGGGCACCACCTTGAACTCGCTGGTAGTAAGCGTCAGGCCGGGGAAGAGGCTGTTCGTCATCTCGCAGGTCAGCGTACTGTTCTCCAGACTCTTGGCAAAGACAAACTTACCCTCGGCCTCTGTATAGTCCGAACCAGCCGTGAGTGCCGTACCGTCCTTCTTCCATACGTACTGCGTCTGGCCATTTACCATGTAGTTGGAGAGATCGACACCCGGTCCCTGCTTGCCGATGGTAATCATCTGCTGGGGCGAGAAGGTATAGGTGCTGAGGTTCTCCACCAACGGCAGAGTGGCGAAGTCCAGTGCATTGTCCTCGAGGTTGAGCGTCTGCAGACGGCTCTCCGTGGGAAGTACGATGCGGGTCAGCTTGTTGTGAGAGGCGTTGAGTGCCGTCATCTCCGTGCTGTAGTTGACATCCAGTTCCGTGAGTTCGTTGCCTGAGATGTTGAGTGTCTGCAGGCGGTCAGCATCCTTGAAGGAGATGGCCGTCAGCTTGTTGCCGGAGAGATCGACGTTGCGCAGGCTGTAGTTGTTGTCGGTGAGCTGCACCTCCGTAATGCCGTTGTTGGGCAGGAAGATGTCACCCAGCATCGACTTGTTGAAGGCATAGTTGGCTCCGGACACGTTGAGTTTGCCGAAGTCATTGCCACTCATCTCCAGGCGCTGCAGCGACTTGTTCCAACCCAGGTCGATGGCCTTCAGTGCCGTACCCTTGAGGGTAAGCCAGCGCAGCGAACGTGCCTGGGTAAGATCGATGTCGGTGAGGGCGATGTTCTCCATGGTCAGGGCCGAAAGGCCATCGTCCTGTGAGTTATACACGCTCACGGTCTTTCCTGCCGTTACCGTACCGCTCAATTGGGTCGTTGCCTTCTCATCCGTGATGTTGAACTCCTTCTTCAGTCCATCGCCAAAATCGACATACAGCACACGGGGTGTCTGTCCGCTTGCCTCTGCCACACCGGCCTGGAAGGAGATGTTGCCCGAAGCCACAGGAGTGAAAGTCATTGCCAGGATGGGCTTACCGAAGTCTTCAGGCTTCCTTACCCTGAAGTTGTCCGTTCGCAGGGGCATCGAGGTCAGGGTGATTCCAGGGAAGGCATCGTTGGCAAAGGCCAGGAAGACATTGGCTTCCGTCTCCTTCAGGAGCGTTACCTTGCCCGTCTCGGCATCGAAGGTGTAGTATGACTCGTCGAGTGCCACCACGTTGTTGGCATTCTCCTCGTCCACCATGAAGAGACCGCAGGTGGTATTCGTACCCTCACGCAGCACCATGGCGGAGAAGTCCAGCACAGTCCCTACACGGTAGTTCTTGTCCGATTTCATGTTGAACTGGTAGTAGTCGTAGGTCTGCCAGTACATGGAGGGGAGGGGAAGGGTGCTGAAGCCGAAGTAGTTGTTAGAGAGCAGAACCTCTGAAAGCTGGTCGCAACCCGTGAGGTCAATCTCCCTGAGGCGGTTGTTGCTGACATTAAGGTAGCGTAGGTACTTCTTGTTGCGTACGTCGATGGACGTGAAGTTGTTGCCAGCCAGACGCAGACGCACCAGGTTGGGGTTGCCGCTGAGGTCAATGCCGTCCAGTTTCACGTCGGTGTTCAGTGAACCAGAGTCGTGCGAACCGTAGAACTCTGTCAGATAGAGATTCTGGCTGAGGTCGATGTGCCTGATGCGCGTGTCCTCGATGTTGAGAATCTGAAGGTTCTTGTTTTTCGTTACGTCCAGTTCTGCAACGTTCGTACCGTCACAACTCAATTGGATGAGGTCGGGACAGAGGTGTGCATCAATTTGCGTAATCTCTGAATTGCCCCAGCAGGACAGCACCTTCAGTTTGGGGTAGTTGGCCGTGTTGAAATCACGGAAGTTGCCCGTCTGAGCCACGGACATGATCTGGAGTTCGGGCTTCTTGCCGATGGTGAAACCATTCGTCATGGGACAGCCGAAAGCCTCCAGGTAACGCAGTTCGTTGTTGTTCGTCAGGTCCAGTCCATCCAGTCCCTCGTTGTTCTTGATGTAGAGGAAGGAGAGTTTGGTCAGTGCGCTGACATCGACATGCGTCAGATAGCATCCGTTGAGGTTGAGGAAACTGATGTTCTCCGCATTGCCATAAATCTTCACCTCATCGTTCTTGGGTGAGAATGTCAGGATGGAACCGGTCAGTTCGCCGGACTCTGTGTCCAGTTCTGTCTTGGCCATCTCTTTTTCTACGAGTCCGTTGCCCTCATCCACATCGATGTAGTCAGCCTCATAGCCACCGATGGCGATGGTGAAAGAAGACTGCGAGGAACGGAGGGTGAGGATGGGGTTCTCATCCTGAGCCAGCAGGTTCAGGGAGGCCAGCATCGTCACCAGCATGCATAAAAATGTCTTTTTCATTATTGTGTATTTAA